>JAILRK010000015.1 GCA_024698225.1 Oscillospiraceae bacterium
CAAAATGCTTGAAAAGCATTTTGATAGCGCCGCAGGCGCGTAGGTATCGCATGAGACGACATGACGCGCTCTGCGCGGCATGAGCGTGCGAAGCACGCGCGATTTCAAATCAATCATTTTGATTTGAAATCAGTATCAGAACCGCGCGCGGCGCGCGCTTTCTCCGCATACGACTCCCAAAACCCGAACGTAAAGGAAACAACACAACCATGCTCTTCAAAAACACAAGCGCCGGGGGCGTCGAATGGCTGCTGGTCTGCCTCGGCAACTACGGCAAGCGCTATGAGAACACCCGGCACAACATCGGCTTTCTGGCGGCGGAGCGCCTGATTGAAAAGAACGACCTCCGCTGCAACCGCCTGCGCTTTCGCGCGCTGACCGAGGTCATCGACTTCGGCGGCGCGAAGGTGCTGCTGATGCTGCCGCAGACCTACATGAACCTCAGCGGCGAAGCGGCGGGCGAGGCGGCGCGCTTTTACAAAATCCCGCCCGAGCGCGTGCTGGTCATCTCGGACGACGTGTCCCTGCCGCTGGGCAAGCTGCGCGTGCGCGGCAGCGGCAGCGCGGGCGGACACAACGGCATCAAGAACCTCATCGCCCACCTCGGCACGGACCGCTTCCCCCGCGTCAAGGTCGGCGTGGGCGCGCCGCCGAACCCGGAGTACGACATGGTGGACTGGGTCATCGGCAGCTTTTCCGCCGACGAGCGCAAGGTCATCGACCCCGCGCTGGACCGCGCGCTGGACGCCGCCGCCTGCGTGATTGCCCACGGCGTGACCGAGGCGCAGAACCGCTTCAACGGCTGAGCCGGGCAAATATCTTTTTTCACCGGAGTACCTGATATGCTGAACACACCTTCCCCATGGCAGAGCTGACCCCGCTGTTACAGGCGCTGATTGACCTGCCGGAGCTGCGCGAGCTTGCCGAGGCGGTGGACGCCGGGCGCTGTCCCGCCGCCGTCACCGGGCTCTCTCCCGTGCACCGCGCCATGGTCGCCGCGGCGCTGCATCGCTCGATGCAGCGCCCTGTTGTCATGCTCTGCGCCGACGAAACCGAGGCGCGGCGCATGGCGGGCGACCTGCGCACGCTCTGCGGCACGGAGAGCGCGCTGCTGTTTGCGCGCGAATGGCAGCTCCGCGACCGCGTATACGCCTCCCACACACTCGAGCAGCAGCGCCTCGGCACGCTCTGCTCCCTCGCCGCCGGCGACGCGGCGCTGCTCGTCGCCACGGTGGACGGCGTGATGCAGCGCACGCTGCCGCCCTCCGCCCTGCGCGACGCCATGCTGACCCTCCGCCCCGGCGAGCGGCACGACCCGCACGCGCTGGCGCTGCAGCTTGAGCGCAGCGGCTACGCCCGCACCGAGCAGGTGGAGGGCGTGGGCCAGTACGCCCTGCGCGGCGGCATTCTGGACCTGTGGTCCCCCCTTGCCGCGCCGGTGCGCGTGGAGTTCTTCGACGACGAGATTGACGCCATGGGCGAGTTCGACGTCACGACCCAGCGCCGCACGAAAAACATCGCGCGTCTGCGCGTGCTCCCCGCCGCCGAGGTGCTCCCCGCCGCCGCCGAGGGCGGGCCCGACGGCCTGTGCCGCCGCATTGAGCACACGGCAAAGCAGCTCGCGCGCAAAAAGGGCACGGACAGGACCGTTGCCACCCTGCGCGCCGATTTGGAGCGCTTCACCCAGGGGCTGCGCGTGGGCGGCATGGACCGCTATCTTCTCGCCTGCTATCCCACGAGCGTCACGGCGCTGGACTACCTCGCGCCCGACGCGCTGCTGCTGCTCAGCGACGGCGCGCGCTGCGCCGAGCGCATCAAGACCTTCCTCTGGGAGCTGGAGCAGGACACGCTGCCCCTGCTGCAGACCGGCGAGCTGGCAGGGCCCTTCGCCGCCGTCGCGCCCGAGCGCGAGGCGCTGACGGAGCGGCTCGCCGCCTTCCCGGCGGTGCAGCTGGACGCGCTGCCCACCTCCCGCGACCTGCTGCCGCCGCGCACGCTGCTGGGCATGAACGTCCGCCAGCTCCCCTCCTACGGCGGCAGCCTTGAGACCGCCGCCGCCGACATGCAGCACTACGCCGCCGCGCGCAGCGGCGTGCTGGTGCTCTGCGGCAACGAGACGCGCGCAAAGAACCTGCTGCGCCTGCTCGACGAGCGCGGCATCCGCGCGCGCGCCGACCTGAACAACACGGCGCTGCCCCGTCTGGGCGAGATTGTCATCGGACTGGGCGCGCTCTCCGCCGGCTGCGAGCTGCCCCAGCTCCGCCTCGCCATTCTGACCGAGGGTCAGCTCACCACGCCCGGCGCCGGCAGGAAGACCCGGGCGCGGCAGAAGAAGGCGGACACGGGACGCCAGCGCATCCAGTCCTACACCGACCTCTCCCCCGGCGACCTCGTGGTCCACGCGCACCACGGCATCGGGCGCTTCGTCGGCATCGAGCGCATCCGCGTGGACGGCGCGGAGAAGGACTACATCAAAATCGCCTACGCCGGGAACGACGCGCTCTACGTCCCCGCCACGCAGCTCGACCTCGTGTCCAAGTACATCGGCGGGGGCGGCGAGGACGCGGACGGCCAGCCCACCGCGCGGCTGAACAAGCTGGGCGGCGCGGACTGGAACCGCGCGAAGACCCGCGCCCGCGCGGCGGCGAAGGACCTCGCCAAGGGGCTCATCGCCCTCTATGCCGAGCGCCAGCGCCGCCCGGGCTACGCCTTCTCCCCCGACTCGCCCTGGCAGCGCGAGTTTGAGGACGCCTTCGACTACGCCGAGACCGACGACCAGCTCCGCGCCGTGGCGGACATCAAGGCGGACATGGAGCGCGCCACGCCCATGGACCGCCTGCTCTGCGGCGACGTGGGCTACGGCAAGACCGAGGTCGCGCTGCGCGCCGTGATGAAGTGCATCCTCGACGGGCGGCAGGCGGCGATTCTCGTGCCGACCACCGTGCTCGCCCAGCAGCACTACACCACCGCCATGGCGCGCTTCCGCTCCTTCCCCGTGCGCATTGAGGCGCTCTCGCGCTTCCGCTCCCCTGCGGAGAAAAAGAAGATTCTGCAGGACACGGCGGCGGGGCAGGTGGACCTGCTCATCGGCACGCACACGCTGCTGCAGAAAAACGTGAAATTCCGCGACCTCGGCCTGCTGATCATCGACGAGGAGCAGCGCTTCGGCGTGACCCACAAGGAGCGCCTGCGCGAGCTGGCGCGGCAGGTGGACACGCTGACGCTCAGCGCCACGCCCATCCCGCGCACGCTGAACATGGCGCTCTCCGGTCTGCGCGACATGTCCACCATCGAGACCCCGCCCGACGGACGCCAGCCGGTGCAGACCTACGTGCTCGAGCACGACTGGGGCATCGTCTGTGACGCCATCCGGCGCGAGCTCTCCCGCGGCGGGCAGGTCTACTACCTCCACAACCGCGTGGAGACCATTGCCCGCTGCGCCGCGCGCCTGCGCGAGCTGCTGGGCGAGGACGTCGGCATCGCCGTCGCCCACGGCAAGCTGGACGAGCGCGCGCTCTCCGCCGTCATGCAGGACATGGAGAGCGGCGCGGTGCAGGTGCTGGTGTGCTCCACCATCATCGAAACCGGCATCGACATCCCCAACGTCAACACCCTGATCATCGAGGACGCCGACCGCCTCGGCCTTGCCCAGCTCCACCAGCTGCGCGGACGCATCGGGCGCAGCCCGCGCCGCGCCTATGCCTACATGACCTACCGCCCCGGCAAGATTCTCACCGAGGTCGCCGCCAAGCGCCTGAGCGCGATTCGCGCCTACGCGGAGTTCGGCTCCGGCTTCCGCATCGCCATGCGCGACCTCGAAATCCGCGGCGCGGGCAACCTGCTCGGCCCCGAGCAGTCGGGCTACATGGTCTCCGTCGGCTACGACATGTACCTCGCGCTGCTCGAGGAGGCGGTGCTTGAGGAGCGCGGCGTGAAAAAGCCCCGCCGCAGCGACACCACCGCCGACCTCACCGTCTCGGCGAACCTGCCGGAATCCTACATCCCCTCGGCGGAGCAGCGCATGGACGTCTACCGCCGCATTGCGGCGCTGCAGACGCAGGAGGAGTCCCGCGACCTGCTCGACGAGCTGCTCGACCGCTACGGCGAGCCGCCGAAGAGCGTGCTGGCGCTGATGGACGTGGCGCTGCTGCGCACCGCCGCGGCGGAGGTCGGCGTGCGCGACGTCACCCAGCGCGGCGAGACCGTGACCTTCACCTTCCGCGGCGAGGGCTTCCCCGTCGAGGCGGTGATGCGCCTGTGCGCCGCGCCGAAGAACCGGCGCAGGCTGACGCTCTCGGTCAGCACGGAGCCGAAGCTCCAGCTCCGCCTTGCGCGCGGCGAGGACGTGCTCGCCGTCTCGCTCGACCTCGTCAACGAGCTGCACCTCAGCCGCGACGAGGCGCAGCCGTAACCCCCGCCCCGGGCCGGGGCGTTTGGAAGCACCCACATTCTATATGAAATAAGGAGAACTGCTTATGCAAATCAGACAGCGCATCGCGGCGTGCCTGCTCACGCTCTCGCTCATGGCGTCGGCGGGCTGCGCCGCGCAGACCCAGGAGGCGGCACAGACCCCCGCCGCCTCCGACACGCAGAGCGAACAGGCGGCAGCGCCCGCCGCCCCGGTCACGCCGGGCGAGGACATCACCCGCAGCACCTCCGGCGTCGAGCCGGACGCGGTCATCGCCACGCTGGACGGCAACGAGGCGCCGGCGGAGCTGCTGACCTATCAGATTGGCTACTGCTGCGCCTACCTCAACTATATGCTCCAGTCCAACGGCATGGCGGGGCTGGACCTCAGCGCCGACCTCCCCGACGGACAGAACACCGCACAATACGTGTACGACGAGTCGGTGGAGATGCTCAAGCAGCAGCTCGTGCTGGAAAACCTGACGGCGCAGTACGGCGTCACGCTCTCCGCCGAGGACGAGGCGGCGATTGCGCAGCAGCGCGCCTCCGACATCGCCGAATACGGCGAGGACGGCTACCGCGAGGAGCTGCGCAAGCTGGGCCTGAGCGAGGCGGGCTACGAGCGCGTCGTGCGCGCAAGCTACCTCTACCGCGCGCTGCAGACCTTCACCGAAGCGCCGGACAGCCCGCTCTACACCTCGGACGAGGCGCTTGCCGACTTCGCCGCCGCGCAGGGCTACATCACCGCCGACCACATCCTCCTTCCCACCATCGACAGCGCGACCCGCCAGCCGCTGAGCGAGGAGGAGGCCGCCGCCAACCGCGCCCTCGCCGCCGACCTGCTTGCGCAGCTGCGCGCGAGCGACGACCCCGTCGCCCTCTTCCAGACCCTCGCCGACGAGTACAGCCAGGACCCGGGCCGCGCCGCAAACCCCACCGGCTACACCTTTGCCGAGGGCGAGATGGTGACGGAATTCGACGCCGCCGCCCGCGCGCTGGAGGAAAACGCCATCAGCGACGTGGTGGAGAGCACGTACGGCTGCCACATCATCCTGCGCAGACCCCTGGACGCCGCCGCCGCGGCGGAGGCGGTGCGCGGCAGTTACTTCGACAGCTTCTTCCTTGACGCGGTGAGCAGCGCGGAGATGACCCTCAGCCCCGACGCCGCGCGCCTGGACGTCGCCGCCATCTACGACGCCATCGCCGCCGCACAGGCAGACGGCGCGGCGGATTCCTCGCAGGAAAACCCCTTCGCGCCATAATGATGCAGAAATTGCGCCAGTGCGTTAAATGATTAACAATATGGGCAAATTCCTGCATATTTTGACAAATAAACTTCATTTTTGCAGTTGCTTTTTCATGAGGTCTTGTGTATAATTTGAGCTGTCAATTTCGGGTGAACGAATTCCCCACACAATCCATCCGTTCAGGGACCGGCGAAGCGGTTTTCTGGCGGAAATCAAAACATAACAACTGAAGGAGAATCGACCATGAAAGAACTGTATGTCGTCAACTGCTGCCGTACCGCCGTCGGCTCCTATGGCGGAAGCCTGAAGAACACCTCCGCAGTGGACCTGGGTGCCATCGTCGTCAAGGAAGCGCTCAAGCGCGCGAACGTTGCACCGGAGACCGTTGATGAGGTCATGTTCGGCTGCATCCTGACCGCCGGTCTCGGCCAGAACGTCGCCCGCCAGGTCGGCATCAAGGCCGGCATCCCCTACAGCGTTCCCGCCTACACCGTTGGCATGGTCTGCGGCTCGGGCATGAAGTCCGTCATCGAGGCTGCGCGCTGCATCCTCGCCGGCGACGCGGAGATCATCGTCGCGGGCGGCACCGAGAACATGAGCGCCGCTCCCTACTGCCTGCCCGACGAGCGCTGGGGCGCGCGCATGGGCGACAAGAAGGTCGTCGACGAGATGATCAAGGACGGCCTGTGGGACGCGTTCAACAACTACCACATGGGCACCACCGCCGAGAACATCAACGACGTGTGGGGCATCACCCGTCAGGAGCAGGACGAGTTCGCGTTCAATTCCCAGACCAAGACGAAGGCCGCCATCGAGTCCGGCCGCTTCAACGACGAGATCGTTCCCGTCCCCGTGAAGGTCAAGAAGGAGACCGTCGAGTTCAAGGTCGACGAGTTCCCGCG
>JAILRK010000056.1 GCA_024698225.1 Oscillospiraceae bacterium
GCGCGCTGCTGTGCTGAGCGCGCCCACCACGCGCCCCTGACCCGCGCGGCAGCGACACGCCGCGCGGGAGGGACAGCAAAAAATTTCGACCAATCCGGAATTGGATTCCGGATTGGTCGAATTTATGATTTGCGGGTGTAGAGACAGGGGCGTGCCGTTCCTGTGGGCGCGGACTTAGTCGGCGAACATAGCGGTGGAGAGATAGCGCTCGCCGGTGTCCGGCAGCAGGGCGACGACGGTCTTGCCCGCGTTTTCCGGGCGCTTTGCCACCTGCACCGCCGCCCAGAGCGCCGCGCCGGAGCTGATGCCGACGAGCAGGCCCTCGCGCCTGCCCAGCAGCCGACCCATGGCGTAGGCGTCCTCGTCCGTGACGGGGATGACCTCGTCGTACACGCTGCGGTCCAGCGCGGCGGGGATGAAGTTTGCGCCGATGCCCTGCAGGCCGTGCGCGCCCGCCTTGCCGCCGCTGAGCAGCGGGGAGAGCGCCGGCTCGACGGCGACGACGCGCACGGCGGGGTTGCGCTCCTTGAGGTAGCGCCCCGTGCCGCTCAGCGTGCCGCCGGTGCCGACGCCCGCGACGAAGAAATCCACCGCGCCGTCGGTGTCGCGCCAGAGCTCGGGGCCCGTGGTCTCATAGTGCGCGCGGGGATTGGCGGGGTTTTCAAACTGCCCGGCGAGGAAGCTGCCCTCGATTTCGCGCGAGAGTTCCTCCGCCTTCTCAATCGCGCCGGTCATGCCCTTTGCGCCCTCGGTGAGCACCAGCTCCGCGCCGTAGGCCTTCATCAGCATCCGGCGCTCGGCGGACATGGTCTCCGGCATGACGATGAGCACGCGGTAGCCGCGCGCCGTGCCGACGGCGGCGAGGCCGATGCCCGTGTTGCCGGAGGTCGGCTCGATGATGGTTGCACCCGGGCGGAGCAGTCCGCGCGCCTCGGCGTCGTCAATCATCGCCTTGCCGATGCGGTCCTTGGCGCTGCCCGCGGGGTTGAAGCACTCCAGCTTCGCCAGCAGACGGGCGTTCAGACCCTCGGCGCGCGCAAGGCGTTCGAGCGCCAGCAGCGGCGTGTTTCCGATGAGCTGTTCCACGGAGGTGTAGATGTGTGCCATGTGATATGCTCCTTTCCATTGCTCCGCCGGACCCTGTGCGGCGGTGGTTGTTCCGTCCGGCAGGCAGCGTGCGCAGCCGCCTCTGCCTGTGTCATTCGCCGACGGCGATGCGTCCGTCGCGGAGCAGGGCAAGCATGACGTCCGCGACCTTCGGGTCGAACTGTCGGCCCTTGTTGGTTTCAATCTCGCCGATGATGGTCTCGCGCGTGAGCTTGTTGCGGTACACGCGGTTGGAGTTCATCGCGTCAAAGGAGTCCGCCACGCAAATCATGCGCGCGATGAAGGGGATGTCCTCTCCGGCAAGGCCCTCCGGGTAGCCGCGGCCGTCATAGCGCTCGTGATGGTAGCGCGCGCCCAGCTCCACGCCCTCGAGGCTCTTGAAGCTGCTGAGAATCTCGCCGCCGCGCACCGTGTGGGACTTGATGATTTCAAACTCCTCGTCGGTCAGCTTGCCGGGCTTGCCGAGGATGTGGTCGGGCACGCCGATTTTTCCGCAGTCGTGCAGCAGCGCGATGTAGTAGATGCGGTCCAGCTCCTCGCCCTCATAGCCCAGCTCCGCGGCGATGAGCCGCGTGTAGATTGCCACGCGCTTGGAGTGGCCGTTCGTGTAGGGGTCCTTGGCGTCGATGAAGCCGGTGAAGGTTTCAATCGACTCGTTGATGATTTTGTTGTCGCGCTCGTGCCGCTCGCGGTACTTGCGAATCTGTGCCGAGGTGATGGCGAAGATGGCAAGCGCCACCAGCCACAGCGCCATGCCCGTGACGGACAGCCAGAACAGCGGCTCGCCGGTAATCAGGCGGTGGAAGTTGTAGTCCAGCGCCAGCGTGCTGTCCTCAATGCTCTCGCCGATGGCGACGTAGAGGATGAGGCCCGGCGTGGTCGCCTCGTAGGGGCTGATGGGGACCTCCATCGCGTTCATGGTGCTGCTGGGGTAGTAGACGAGATAGTCGCCGGCGTGCATGGGGATGAGGTCCTCGCCGTCAAAGCGGACGGTGCTCAGCGTGTGCGCCGTCGGGTCGTACACGCGCATGTCGGGAACGAGGTCGCAGCGCTCGCCCTTCTCGCTCATCTGGTGGATTTCCAGCGCGCCGTTCCACGCCGAGGACAGGAACACCGTGCGGTCGAAGGTCAGCGTCATGAGAAAGTCGTCCACCTCGTCCCGCGTGCTGTTCATGACGGTGAAGTCGTAGGTGTACGCCTGATAGTTGAAGTCGGTCAGTCCCTCGTGGTTGAGGTCGAAGACCTTGGACCAGGTGCTGCTTCTGGGTACGGCGGTCACGGTGACGCCGCTGCTGCCCATGCCCTCCGCGGAGAACAGCGCCGCGCCGGAAAACTCCGCGTGGTGCTGCGTGCGGTTGTAGGCGTTTGTCTTGACGATGCTTGCCACAAGGCAGGCGAGCGTCAGCAGAAGCGTGACGAGGAAGAAAGCAAGGTTTTGTGCTCTGTGGTCGGTATGCATGGGCATCCCTCCTGTTCTCAAGGGCGTGGTTGGTTGAGCGGCGGTGCCGGGCGTTCGGGAAACGGCAAGAGATTTGCCATAGTATAGCATCGTTTCCCCGATATTTCAATGGTTTCCAGCGCATAAAGTCGCACGCAGGGCGGCAAAGCCGCCCTTGCGCAAGGGGAGAGCGCCCCGGCTCGCGCCGCCGCCGGACAAACCCGTCCCACACAGGGGAAGCCGTGCGTTTTGCACAGATTACACAATGCTGTATGGGACGATTGAACACAAAGCCCGGAAGAGGCGCGGTATCTTTTGTGCTCTTTGCGGATTGACAGGAAATGTGTGGATTTGTTAGGATTTGAATAAAATTTCAGCGCTCTTTGCGTCCGATTTTCTTTTTCTATGGAGGTTTTCTTATGGCCCACATCATCAACGAGCCCTCGCATACCTTTAACGAATACCTGCTCATTCCCGGACACTCGACCTGCGAGTGCGTCCCGGCGAACATCTCCCTGCGCACGCCTCTTGTTCGGTTCCGCAAGGGGGAAACTGCCGCGCTCACAATGAATATTCCCATGGTGTCTGCCATTATGCAATCCGTCTCCGATGACAAGCTGGCCGTTGCGCTTGCAATCGAGGGCGGTGTTTCTTTTATCTACTGCTCCCAGAGCGTGGAGAGCGAGGCGGAGATGGTGCGCCGCGCAAAGAGCTATAAGGCGGGCTTCGTGCCCAGCGACTCCAACCTTTCCCCGGAGGCGACGCTTGCGGACGTGCTTGCCGTGAAGTCCCGCACCGGGCACTCCACCGTTGCCGTCACCGAGGACGGCACGCCGGGCGGCAGACTCGCCGGCATCGTGACCAGCCGCGACTACCGCCTCAGCCGCATGAGCCTTGACACGAAGGTCGCGACCTTTATGACGCCCTTTGACGCGCTGATTTGCGCGAAGGACGGCGTCACGCTCTCCGAGGCGAACGACATTCTCTGGGCGCACAAGCTCAACGCGCTGCCGATCATCGACGACGCGGGGCGGCTGTGCAGCTTCGTTTTCCGCAAGGACTACGACAACCACAAGCGCAACGTCAACGAGCTGCTCGACGAGCGCAAGCGCTACATCGTCGGCGCGGGCATCAACACACGCGACTATGCCGAGCGCGTCCCCGCGCTGCTGGAGGCGGGCGCGGACGTGCTGTGCATCGACTCCTCCGAGGGCTACTCCGACTGGCAGAAGGAGACGCTGCGCTGGATTCGCGCGCGCTACGGCGAGCGCGTGCGCGTCGGCGCGGGCAACGTGGTGGACGCCAAGGGCTTCCGTTTCCTCGCCGAGTGCGGCGCGGACTTCGTCAAGGTCGGCATCGGCGGCGGCTCCATCTGCATCACACGCGAGACCAAGGGCATCGGCAGGGGACAGGCAACCGCGCTGATTGACGTCTGCGCCGAGCGCGACCGCTATTTCGAGGAGACCGGCATCTACGTGCCCGTCTGCTCCGACGGCGGCATTGTCTACGACCATCACATCACGCTGGCGCTTGCCATGGGCGCGGACTTCGTGATGCTCGGGCGCTACTTCGCCCGCTTCGACGAGAGCCCCACCGCCAAGGTCAACATCGGCGGCACCTATTATAAAGAGTACTGGGGCGAGGGCTCCGCCCGTGCGCGCAACTGGCAGCGCTACGACCTCGGCGGCGACCGCAAGCTCAGCTTCGTCGAGGGCGTGGACTCCTACGTGCCCTACGCCGGCGCCCTGCGCGACAACGTGGCGATGACCACCGCCAAGGTGCGCTCGACCATGTGCAACTGCGGCGCGCTGAACATTCCCGAGCTGCAGGAGAAGGCGGTGCTGACGCTCGTGTCCTCCACCAGCATCGTCGAGGGCGGCGCGCACGACGTCATTCAGAAGGATTCCATCACGGCTGTGAAATAACGGAGGTCAGAGATGAAAAAAGTCGGCATTGTCATGGGCAGCGACAGCGACCTGCCCGTGGTTCGGAAAGCGATTGACACGCTGCGCGCGCTGGAGGTGCCCTGTGAGGTGCACATCTACTCCGCGCACCGCACGCCGGAGGAGGCGCGCGCCTTCGCCGCCGGCGCGCGGGAGAACGGCTTCGGCGCGCTGATTGCCGCCGCAGGCATGGCGGCGCACCTCGCCGGGGCGCTCGCCGCCAACACAACGCTGCCGGTCATCGGCATTCCCTGCGCCTCCGGCGGGCTCGGCGGGCTGGACGCGCTGCTGTCCACCGTGCAGATGCCCTCCGGCATCCCGGTGGCGACGGTCACCGTCGGCGGTGCAGCAAACGCCGCGCTCCTCGCCGCGCAGATTCTTGCCGTGGAGGACGCCGCGCTGGCGGCGAAGCTGGACGCGAAGCGCCGCGCCGACGCCGACGCCGTGCGCAAAAAGGACGCCGCGCTGGCGCAGCAGCTCGCGGACAACAACTGAACGTACCATATTTTATAGATAGAAGGGGAAAAACAATGAAACTGGTTTACACGGGAAAGACGAAGAACGTCTACGCGCTCGACAACGGCAACTATCTGCTCAAGTTCAAGGACGACTGCACCGGCAAGGACGGCGTGTTTGACCCGGGCGAGAACAGCGTCGGGCTGACCATCGAGGGCGTGGGCGACGTGAACCTGCGCATGAGCATCTATTTCTTCGAGAAAATCAACGCCGCGGGCATCCGCACGCATTACGTCAGCGCCGACCTGAAGGACACCACCATGGAGGTGCTGCCCGCCAAGGTCTTCGGCAAGGGCCTTGAGGTCATCTGCCGCCTGCGCGCCGTCGGCTCCTTCCTGCGCCGCTACGGCGAGTACGTCGAAGACGGCGCGGCGCTGCCGTCCTACGTCGAGACCACCTTCAAAAACGACGCCAAGGGCGACCCCCTCGTCACCGAGGACGCGCTCGTCGCGCTGGGCGTGATGAGCCACGAGCAGTACGCCGACATCCGCGACATGACCCAGAAGATCACCAAGATTGTCGCCGACGAGATGGCGGCGCGCGGGCTGGAGCTCTACGACATCAAGTTTGAGTACGGCTACGACGCCGACGGCAAGGTCATGCTCATCGACGAGATTGCCTCCGGCAACATGCGTGTCTACAAGGACGGCGCATACGTTGACCCCATGACCCTCTCCACGCTGTTCTTCGCATAATGGGCGGGTTTTTCGGCGCGGTTTCCCGCCGGGACGTCGTGATGGACGTCTTTTTCGGCACGGACTACCACAGCCACCTCGGCACGCGCAACGCCGGCATGGCGGTCTGGAGCCGCGAGGGCGGCTGCCAGCGGCAGATTCACTCCATCGCGAACACGCCGTTTCGCACCAAGTTCGAGCCGGACCTGCCCAAGTTCTCCGGCACCTGCGGCATCGGCTGCATCAGCGACTCCGACCCGCAGCCGCTGCTGGTGCGCTCGCACCTCGGGCTCTACGCCATCACCACCGTCGGCATCATCAACAATGCCGAGGCGCTGGTCGCCTCCTGCTTTTCGGGCACGGGGCACCAGTTCATGGCGATGAGCTCCGGCAAGGTCAACACCACCGAGCTGACGGCGGCGCTCATCAACGAGGGCGAGACGCTGACCGACGGCATATTGCGCGCGCAGGAGAAGATTGACGGCTCCATGACCATCCTGCTGATGACGGAGCAGGGCGAGATCATCGCCGCGCGCGACCGCCGCGGCAGGCTGCCCGTGCACGTCGGGCGGGACGCCGACGGCCACTGCGTCGCCTTCGAGTCCTTCGCCTATCAGAAGCTGGGCTATGAAAACGCCTATGAGCTGGGCCCCGGCGAAATCGTGCGCGTGACCTGCGAGGGCTGCGAGACGCTCTCGCCCGCCGGGCACGAAATGCGCATCTGCGCCTTTTTGTGGACCTACTACGGCTATCCCAACTCGAACTACGAGGGCGTGAACGTGGAGGTCATGCGCTACCGCAACGGCGAGATTATGGCGCGCCGCGAGCAGGAGGCGGGCACCCTGCCCGACGTGGACTACGTCGCGGGCGTGCCGGATTCCGGCCTGCCGCACGCCATCGGCTATGCCAACCGCAGCGGCAAGACCTTCGCCCGCCCCTTTGTCAAGTACACGCCGACCTGGCCGCGCTCCTTCATGCCCTCCAACCAGGGCGTGCGCGACCAGGTGGCAAAGATGAAGCAGATTCCCGTGCCCGAGCTGATCGAGGACAAAAAGCTGCTCTTCGTGGACGACTCCATCGTGCGCGGCACGCAGCTGCAGGGAACGGTGGAGTTCCTCTACGGCGCGGGCGCGCGGGAGGTGCACATGCGCTCGGCATGTCCGCCGATTATGTACGCCTGCAAGTACCTCAACTTCTCGCGCGGCAACGCGGACCGCGAGCTGCTGGCGCGCCGCGTCATCCAGACGCTGGAGGGCGACGAGGGGCTGGAGCACATTGCCGAATACGCCGACCACAGCACCGAGCGCGGCAAGTGCCTGCTGCACGAAATCTGCGAGATGCTGGGCTTTGACTCGCTGGGCTACCAGTCGCTCGACGGGCTGCTGGAGGCAATCGGCATCGACCGGAACAAAATCTGCACCTACTGCTGGACAGGAGAGGAATGAACGGTATGACAAACGGATCCCATTCCGCCGCCTACGCCGCCGCCGGCGTGGACATCGAGGCGGGCTATGAGGGCGTGCGGCTGATGCGCCGCCACGTCGAGCGGACGAACATCCCCGGCGTACTGTCCGGCATCGGCGGCTTCGGCGGGCTCTTTGCCCCGGAGATGGGCGGCATGCGGGAGCCGGTGCTGGTCTCCGGCACCGACGGCGTGGGCACCAAGCAGCGCATCGCGCAGCTCATGGGGCGGCACGACACCGTGGGCATCGACTGCGTGGCGATGTGCGTGAACGACATCGTCTGCTGCGGCGCGAAGCCGCTGTTTTTCCTGGACTACATCGCCATCGGCAAAAACGACGCGCAGAAGGTCGCCACGCTGGTCTCCGGCGTGGCGGAGGGCTGCGTGCAGGCGGGCTGCGCCCTCATCGGCGGCGAGACCGCCGAGCACCCCGGCGTCATGGCGGCGGACGACTACGACCTTGCGGGCTTCTCCGTCGGCCTGGTTGACCGCGCCGCCATCATCGACCGCAGCAGCGTCCGCGTGGGCGACGTGCTGCTTGCGCTGGCGTCCTCCGGCATCCACTCCAACGGCTTTTCGCTGGTGCGCAAGGTCTTTGACGTGGAGCACGCCGACCTCGGCAAGACCTATGACGAGCTGGGCGCGCCGCTGGGCGAGGTGCTGCTGACCCCCACGCGCATCTACGTCAAAAGCGTCCTCGCCGCGCTGGGCTGCGCCGACGTCCACGGCGTCAGCCACATCACCGGCGGCGGCTTTTACGAAAACATCCCCCGCATGATTCCCGACGGCCTCTGCGCGCGGCTGGACCGCGGCGCGCTGCGTGTGCCGCCGGTGTTTGCGCTGCTCCGGCGCATGGGCGGCATTGACGAGCACGATATGTTCAACACCTTCAACATGGGCGTGGGCATGATGCTCGCCGTCTCCCGTGACACGGCGGACGCGGCGCTGCGCGCACTGCAGGACGCGGGCGAGAACGCCTGGGTCATCGGCGAAATCACCGCCGGTGACGAGAAGGTGACGCTCTGATGCGGCGCGCGCGGATTGCCGTGCTGGTCTCCGGCGGCGGCACGAACCTGCAGGCGCTCATCGACGCGGAGGCCTCCGGCGCGCTGACAAGCGGCACGCTTGCGCTGGCGTCCTCCGGCATCCACTCCAACGGCTTTTCGCTGGTGCG
>JAILRK010000072.1 GCA_024698225.1 Oscillospiraceae bacterium
AGCCCCGTCACGCGCAACGCCTCCTCGTTTGTCGCCGTGAGGATGCATTGCGTGCCCTCCATCGGCTGCGCCATCCGGTCGGCGACCAGCGGCAGCTCAAGGTTGTGGCTGCGGTAGCTCGTGATATGCACGGTTCCCGGCTCCGGGCTGACCGCGCGGATCGGCTCGTGCTTCATGCGCCCCGGAAGGGTGGCGGCAAAGGCGTTGGCAAGGGCGACGATGCTTTGGCGGCTGCGGTAGTTGTCCGTCATCTCATAGCAGGCGGCGCCGTACGCGCTCATCAGCGATTTCATGTGCGCCGCGTCGGAGCCGCGGAAGGCGTAGATGTTCTGGTCGTCATCGCCGACGGCGATGACGCGCATGTCCGTGTTCCGCTTCATCAGCGCGCGCACAAGCGCGAACTCGTGCGCGTCCATGTCCTGCGCCTCATCAATCACGAGGACGGTCTTGGTGATGCGTCCGGGCTCCACCTCGCCGCGCGCAATCATCTCCGCCGCGTCCCGGACCACGTTTTCCGACTCCTCCAGCGAGCCGATTTTCCCCAGCAGGTCAAAACAGTAGGAGTGGAACGTCTTGATTTCGACGAACTTCGCGGCTTTCCCAATCAGGTCCATCAGGCGGCTCTTGAACTCCGTTGCGGCGGCGCGGGAGAACGTCAGCATCAGCAGCTGCTCGTGCTTGACCTCCTCGAGCATCATCAGCGACGCCAGCTTGTGCACCAGCAGCTTGGTCTTTCCGCTTCCGGGTCCCGCCGAGACAACGATGTATTTGGAGTCCCTGTCATTGATGATGGCGCGCTGTTTATCCGAGAGCACGCCGAACAGCTCGTCGAATTTTTTTGTTGTGATGTTCCGGTTGATTTCCTCCATGCGGGTGCCCTTGAAGTACTTGGCAAGGAACATGCGGTAGTCCATCTGGAAATAGTCGCTGACGAACTGCAACGCCTCGTCATAGCTTTTGACCATCAGATGTGCGTACTCCCCGACGATGTGAATCTGTTGGATGCGCTGCTGATAGAAGCGGTCCAACTGCCGGTAGTCCTCCCGCTTGTACTGGATGCGGTTGTCCAGCTCCAGCCGCCTGAGCTGCATCGCGTTGTAGGAAACGAGAAAGCCGCCGTCCAGCGTAAGGGCGTGAATCTTGGAGAGATACAGCAGCGTTTTCTGAATCTCGTCCGCCGTGGTCTCCCGTTGGGCGACCAGAAGGGACGCCTCCTCCTGAAACGCCGTCTGCAGCTCCAGAATGGAGAACTGAACGATGCGCTCCTCCCCGTCCGCGTCGTCCGGCTTCGTCTCTTCGCTCTTTCGAAAGAGATAGGTGATGATGAACCTGGCAAGCTCCGCGCGCCGTTCAAACTGCGCTCTCTGCAGCTGCGGCTCCGTGGTACGCGCAAGGTACGCGTGCTCGTCGTCCGGGCGGTAGGTCTTGCGGAGATAGCCCGCGATGGTCCAGTAGAAAATCAGCGTCCGAAGGTTTTTGACCGTGGCACCGCGCACGCCCTCCCGAATGGCCGCGTCGTTGACCTCCTTGAGGTTGATGCCGTCGCCCTCGGGAAGATGGTCTATCAGGTAGTCCTCCAGACGAAGGAAGCGGTTGAGCGCAAGCTCGGAGCGGTTCTGCGTCTCCGTGCGGTGGACGTACGCGCTCAGGTCGGTGTGGTCGGCGAGGATGTCCTCCTCCCGCATGAGATTGACGGCGTCGATGACCTCCTCCTTGGGGATGCCCAACCGGTCCGCGATGTAATCCACGCGGGTCTCCGCGTCATCGTCGCTCGCCTTGGCAATGCTGTGGCGGGAAATCATGTACTTGACGGAGCGCTTCGCCTGTTCTCTCTGTTTGGGCGTGAATTTGGGCGAGGCGTCGATTTTCGCCGCCGCCTCCGCCATCGTGGACACCAGAAGGCTGTTGGCGTAAACGCGGGGTACGTTTCGTCCGCGCTCCAGATAGCCCGCCTGCTCCAGCGCGGCAATGGCCGTCGTGACGCGGGTCTCAATCTCACCCACGCTGTCATCCCAGCCCGCCTCCCGCGCAATCTCCAGCGCGGAACAGCTGACGGCGGCACGGCGGCGGGTCATCTCCTTGACCGCGCGCCAGACCTGCTGGATTTCGCTGAGGCTGAGCTTCGTCTGGTTCAGGAGAATAAAATGCTTGTCCAGGTCCTCGTCGTTGAACAGCACGTAGCAGTCGGCGTCCAGGGAGGCGTCGCGCCCGGCGCGCCCCGCCTCCTGCACGTAGTTCTCCAGCGAGTCGGAGATGTCGAAGTGAATGACCAGCCCGACGTCCTTCTTGTCCACGCCCATGCCGAACGCCGAGGTCGCCACGATAATCTGCGCCTTCCCCTGTATGAACGCGTTCTGGTTCGCAATCTTCTGCGTGCTTTCCATCCTCCCGTTGTAGGGCAATGCGGAAAAGCCGTCCTGACGGAGCCGGTCCGCCAGCGCAACCGTGCGTTTGACGCGGGAGACGTAGACGATGGTCGGGCAGTTTTTTGCCTCAATCAGGTTGCGGGTCTCCAGATACTTCTCATCGTCGTTTTCCTTGTAAAGGACGGCGTAATGCAGGTTTTCCCGCGCGGCGCCGGTGGCAAACAGCGCCAGCTCGACGCCCAGCCGGTCGTGAAAATAGTCGCGGATGTCGCTGATAACCTTCTGCTTTGCGGTGGCGGTGAAGCAGGAGACGGGAATCGGATGATTCAGGTTCTTGCGGTCCTGCAGCTTGCGGATGAAGTCACCGATGTACATGTAGTCCACGCGGAAATCCTGCCCCCACGCGGAGAAGCAGTGTGCCTCGTCGATGACGAAGCGGGCGACGTTGCGCTGGTACAGCAGCTCCTCGACGGTTTTCGAGCGCAGGGACTCCGGCGAGATATAGAGAATCGACGCCAGACCGTTTGCCACGCGGTCAATGGCGGCCTTGCGCTCAATCGGGTCCAGCAGCCCATTGATGGTGACGGCGTCCGCAATGCCGCGCTCCTCCAGGTTGTCCACCTGGTCCTTCATCAGGGACTGCAGCGGTGAAATCACAACCGTCAGCGCACGGGCGGTCTCCCCCGCAATCAGCGCCGGGAGCTGGAACGTGACGGACTTACCGCCGCCCGTGGGGAAAACCGCCAGCAGGGACTGTCCCGCCACGGCAGCCGCCGCGGCGCGCTCCTGCAGCGGCTCCCCGTTGTAGCTGCGGAAGCCGTCGAAGCCGAAGATGGACTTGAGCTGTCTGCGCACATCCAGCCGCCCACGGCAGTAGGCGCAGCCGTCCTCACAGGGCGTTCCGCGGAGCAGGCGCATCACGTTGTCGATGCGCGGATAGCTGCGAATCACCCACGGCGGCGTGATGGAGCTCTTGTCGTCCACGTTGATGAGCGCCAGCGTGTACGCCAGCTCGACGGGCACGGTCTCAAGCATCCGCTGCAGCGCCGCGTGTTCGCAGAGCTTTCCGTGAAACGCGCGGCGAATCAGCTGCTCGGTGTCGCCCGCGGGCGTCTGCTTCAGATAGCGGAAAAAGCCGGAGAATTCGGCGGTGTCGTGCAAGAGATTGCAATAGATTGCCCGGAGCGCGTCGGGCAGGGCGGAAAAGGCGTTGACCTCATCGTAAAACAGGTTTCTCGCCTTGACGGAGTCGCTGAGCGGGTTGTTCAGCTCGTCCGATTGGAGCTTGTCATCCTTGACCAGCCTGTGATACGGGCGCTTCGGGAACAGGAGCGGGGACAGCGGCAGCGTGTCGATGACGACGGCGTCCCCGTTGGCGCTTTGGATGAGCTGCCCGACGTAGCGGAGGTCGTGCCGAAGCACGTTGTGCCCGCAGACAAAGGGACAGTCCCGGACGAAGGCGGCAAACTCCGTCCGGCTGGCGCTGTGCAACTGCTCGCCGCTCGACTTGACGGCGCCGATGTCCAGAAGCTTCCCGGTATTCGGTTCAATCTCGGTGTCAAAAAACACGATGCGCTGCATCCGCGCCGCCCCCCTCGTCCCTGCGCGTGACGCGCCGGGAACCGTATCCTGTTTTGTCCAGTGTACCACAGTCCGCCCGCCCTTGCAAGGCTTGGCGCGGCGCGCCGCAGGTCCTGTCTGGACGCAGCCGCAGCGCCATTGCGAAACGACAGCGGGCATCGCGCGTTCTCTGCGATGCCCGCTGTCGGTTTCGTCTGTGTGTTTGCCTAGTCTGTCAGTGCGTCGGTGATAAAGGGCGTGCCCTTCGTGTTCTGCGGCTTGCGGCGGGAACGGCGGCGTCTGCGGCGGGGCGCGGCGTCC
>JAILRK010000088.1 GCA_024698225.1 Oscillospiraceae bacterium
TAGGCGCCGCCGATGACCAGCGCGAAGAGCAGGCAGGGCAGCCAGCTCCAGTGCCACGCCAGCGCGGCATAGAGGCACGCGCAGGAGCCGACGACGTACTGACCGGCGACGCCGATGTTGAACAGGCCGACCTTATAGGCGAACAGCACGCTCAGCGCGCACATCAGCAGCGGCGCGGTCTTGACCAGGGTGTTGCCGAAGTTCTTCGCCTGCAGGTTTGCGCGGGAATAGTTCCAGAAGTTCTTGACCACCGCCATAATCGCCTCGCCGGCGCCGGTGGGATTGATGAACAACAGCACGATGTAGCCCAGCAGCAATCCGAACACGATGCACAGCAGCGACGCAATCAGCGACTGGACGGCGTTGTTCTTGAGAAGGTTCTTTTTCTCTTTCATGCCTTCACCTCGTCTCTCTTCGCGCCCGCCATGTAGAGGCCGAGCTCCTCCTGCGTGGTCTGCTTCGGGTCAAGCTCGCCCACAATCTCACCCTCGTACATGACGAGGATGCGGTCGGGCACGTCCATGACCTCGTCCAGCTCCAGTGAAATCAGCAGCACCGCCTTGCCGGCGTCGCGCTGCTCGACCAGCTTCTTGTGCACGAACTCAATGGCGCCGACGTCCAGGCCGCGGGTCGGCTGCACCGCCACAAGCAGCTCGGGCTCCTTGTCAATCTCGCGGGCGATGATGGCCTTCTGCTGGTTGCCGCCGGACATGGCGCGCGCATGGGTGATGGGCCCCTGTCCGGAGCGGACGTCGTACTCGTCAATCAGGCGCTCGGCGTAGCTGCGGATGTTGTCGCGGCGCAGGAAGCCCATGCCGTTGGTGAACTCCGGCTCGAAGTAGCGCTGCAGCACGAGGTTGTCCTCGAGCGTGTAGTCGAGCACGAGCCCGTGCTTGTGCCGGTCCTCGGGGATGTGGCTGAGGCCGGAGGTGCTGCGCTCGCGGATGGAGGCGTGGGAGATGTCCTTGCCCGCCAGCGTGATTTTGCCCTCGCGCAGCGGCTCAAGCCCCGTCAGCCCGTAGACGAACTCGCTCTGTCCGTTGCCGTCGATGCCCGCAATGCAGACAATTTCGCCGCGGCGCACCTTGAGCGAGACGTCGTGCACGGCGTCCTTCTTGTGCGCCTTGGACGCAACGGACATGTGCTCGATGTCGAGCACCACGTCGCCCACCTGCGCGGGCTTCTTGTCGACGTGGAAGTTGACGTTGCGCCCGACCATCATGGCGGAGAGCTCCTGCGGCGAGGAGTCCTTCGTGTTCACCGTGCCGATGTATTTGCCCTTGCGCAGCACGCTGCAGCGGTCCGCAACCGCCATAATCTCGGCGAGCTTGTGGGAGATGAAGAGGATGCTCTTGCCCTCGGCGGCAAGGTTCTTCATAATCTTCATCAGCTCGTCAATCTCCTGCGGCGTCAGCACGGCGGTCGGCTCGTCGAAGATGAGGATTTCGTTGTCGCGGTAGAGCATCTTGAGAATCTCGGTGCGCTGCTGCATGCCGACCGTGATGTCCTCAATGATGGCGTCGGGGTCGACCTGCAGGCCGTACTTGTCCGACAGCTCCACGACCTTCTTGCGCGCCTCCTGCTTCTGCAGGAAACCCATTTTGTCCGTCGGCTCCACGCCGAGAATGATGTTGTCGAGCACGCTGAAGCACTCGACCAGCTTGAAGTGCTGATGCACCATGCCAATGCCCAGCGCGTTGGCGTCGTTCGGGTCCTTGATCTGGACCTCCTTGCCGTCCTTCTTGATGACGCCCTCCTCCGCCTGATACAGACCGAACAGGACGCTCATCAAGGTGGACTTGCCCGCGCCGTTCTCACCGAGCAGCGCGTGAATCTCGCCTCGCCTGAGCTGCAGGGTGATGTTGTCGTTGGCGATGATGCCCGGAAAGCGCTTGGTGATGTTGAGCATTTCAATCGCGTACGGCGTTTCCAAGTTGACCCCCTCCTTTTCATCGCCGGCACTGCGCCGACGACAGATTTCTGATTGCTATTATATATCGCCTTCATCTATAATGCAAAGAAAATCTATGCGTCCGGCAAAAAATTTTTGTGACAACCCACAACAGACCGCACATCTTCGCGCACAGACAAAAAGAACGCGGCTTGCGCCGCGTTCTTTGGGGGTTGCCTGTGATTTACTTGAGGTTGCCGAGGTCGGTCACGGCGATGGTGCTCGCCATGTCGGTCGCGGTCTTGGTGATGTCGTTGGAGACGGAGACCTTGCCGGCGTACATGTCGGCAACGAGCGCCGCATAGTCCGCCTGGGAGAAGCTGTCGCTCCACTGGGTGCTGCCCATCGGGATCTGGACGTAGTTCTCCTCGGGGTTCTCGGACACGAGACCCAGGGTGTCGACCTTGCCGCCCTCGAACTTGCCGTCCTTGACGGCGGTGAGCAGGCTGTTGACCGTGGCGCCGAGGCCCTTCATGGCGGAGGTGACCGTCATGCCCTCGCCGTACTGACCGTCGATGATGCCGGCCTGGTCAACGTCAACGCCGATGACCTTGCCGCCAACCTTGGCAGCCGCCTCGGCCGCAGATGTGAAGATGCCGCCGCCGCAGGCGAAGACCACC
This sequence comes from Oscillospiraceae bacterium, assembly GCA_024698225.1. Lineage (GTDB taxonomy): Bacteria > Bacillota > Clostridia > Oscillospirales > Oscillospiraceae > Hominicoprocola. The sequence goes on from JAILRK010000088.1 coordinate 2,572, forward strand.
TCGGTGCCGTCGGCATACCAGGTGTCCATCGCAGCGGTGATGTCGCCGTCGCCGTAGAACTGGTTGCCGTAGGCATACTTGAGCGTGACGTCGGTCTTGCCGTCGGCAGCCGCAGCGGCGTCAGCGCCCTGCACGAAGCCGTAGCCGTAGCGGACGACCGCGGGCACCGCCATGCCGCCCAGGAAGCCGAGCTTGCTGTAGCCGAGCTTGACCGCCGCATAGCCGGCCATGTAGCCGCAGAGCTCTTCCTGATAGACCGCGCAGTAGAGGTTCGCGGGAACCTCGAAGCCGTCGCCAAGGTCGCCGGCGCTGACGTCGAGCGCGATGAAGGTGACGTCGTCATACTCGGGCGCGGTGGCGACAATCGCCGGACCGAAGGCGTAGCCGGGCATCACGATGACGCCGTAGCCCTCGTCAATCGCCTTTTCAATCATCGCCACACGGTCATCGTCGGAGTCGGAGGCGGGCTTGAAGTAGGTGAAGTCCGCGCCGTTCGCCTCGGCCCACGCCTTGGCGGCCTCGTAGGTGGTCTGGTTGAAGGACTGGTCGGTGATGTCGCCGTAGTCGGTGATCATGGCGACTTTGAGGCCATCGGCAGCGGGCTCGGCGGCGGGCTCAGCCGCGGGCTCGGCAGTGGTGGCGGGCTCGGTGGATTCGGTGGCAGCGGGCTCTTTGGTGGTCTCGGTGCTGCTCGAGCCGCCGCCGCAGGCGACCAGAGCGAGAACCATGGTCATCGCAAGGACGACCGCAAGAAACTTCTTCATGTTCATTACCTTCCTTATCATTTTATTTGGACATACTGTCCTTGTTAAAGTATAGCAGACCCCATTCGCTTAATCAAGCGTGAGTTGTGTTTTTTGGCACATTTCTTGTACAAATCCCTAAAAACGTTGCGTTATGTCAATCAGTTCAGCGTCAGGTCGCCGTCCTTGACCCAGCCCGCCCTGCGGCACAGCGCATTGAGCAGCGGGCAGAGCACCGCCGGCAGCACGATGGAGACCAGCAGCAGGCCCAGCCAGTCAACGCCCGAGGGCGTCAGTGCCGCCGCGCCCTTCTCGATTGCCGCCTCGCTGGGGGCAAGCCAGCCCGTCCACACGCCGATGGGACCGCAGAGCCCGCAGGTGCCCATGCCGGAGTTGATGGGCGCGCCGTTCATCTCCAGGTGGAACAGGCAGGTGGCGACGGGGCCCGTGACGGCGCTGGTCACGATGGGCGCAATCCACACGCGCGGGTTCTTCACGATGTTCGGCATCTGCAGCATGGACGTGCCGATGCCCTGCGACACGAGCCCGCCCCAGCCGTTCTCGCGGAAGCTCATCACGGCGAAGCCGACCATCTGCGCGCAGCAGCCCGCCAGCGCCGCGCCGCCGGCAAGACCGGTCAGCCCCAGCACGGAGCAGATGGCGGCGGAGGAAATCGGCAGCGTGAGC
>JAILRK010000092.1 GCA_024698225.1 Oscillospiraceae bacterium
AAAACAATAGCCGTTTTGCAAGTCCATCCATTCTGTACCAACTTCTATTATCTTACCTAATAGGAATTAAAACTCAAAAAAGGACGACGCCCGTTCGGGTGTCGTCCTTAAAAATATTCTCTTGTGCCGCACTCAGATGCAGATGGGTTGGGAGTCGGTGTAGACGCCGATGGCTTCGAGTTCTGCGCCTTGCAGGTTCTGCAGTTTGTAGATGCGGACCGAGTCCTCGTCGCAGTGGATGACGTTTTTCAGTTCGTTTTTCAGCAGGCGGAGTTTGCCGTCCGAGAGGAAGCCCTCGAACACGGAGCGCTGCACCGGGTGCAGGTATTTCTTCACGACCTTGCGTGTCTTCGCAACGCGCTTCACGCGGATGTCATAGGTCAAAATCACATACATCGTCCTCACCTGCCTCATCGGGTTTGCTTGAAGGGCCTGTACTTCTCGCCGGTTCTGAAATAGCGCACCAGCTTGTGCACTTCCTCCTGTATAATCTCCGTGTACGAAAACGTTGCCTTGCCGACCGTGACGCGCGTGTTCATCTTCTCCTGAAGCGCCTCCAGAAACAGGCGCTTGCCCTCGGCGCTGAGATAACAGGCGCCGTTCTCCTGCCGCTCAAAGTGCGTGTCGGCGCGCATCTGCTTGCGGTTGACCAGCGTGAGCACCGTGCGGTCCACGATGAGGGGCTTGAATATCTCGGCAATGTCCAGATTCAGGGACTCCATGCGCGATGAGGTGGCGTGCAGGAAGCCGACGCGCACGTCCAGCGCGGTCTTGTTGATGACGGTGGCGATGTGGCTGTAGAGAACCACGTTGCCGAAGCTGAGCATGGCGTTGATTTGGTTCTTCGGCGGGCGTCGGGTTCTGGAGGAAAAGACGAACGCCTCATTCGTGATGAACACGTCATACAACTCGTAATACAACGCGCGGATGCGCGCCTCCAGAAGCAGGAGCTGCTCATACCGCCTGCAGGTCCTGACCTCCTCCTCAAGCGCCATGGTCTTCTCCAGAACGGCGTTGAAGTTCGGGCATTCGATGTGCTTGCGGTAGTAGCGGATGTTCAGCTTCGCGTTGTGAGACGATGCCAGCAGGAATGTCTTTGCCAGTTCCAGCCGCTCCGCGGGGTTTGCGTATGCCTTGAGCTGCCGCGCTGTGGTCAGGGGATTGCGGATTGGCGCGTTCGGCAGAAATCGCCCCTCCAGATGCCCGTATTTGCTGAACACATTCACCACAATGCCGCGTTTTGCCGCCGCAGCCAGAAATCCGCTGTCAAAGGCCGCGGAGGAAAACACATTAATCGTATCCGTGTTCATGATGGGGATGTCGTAGTCCCCACTGTTCGTCTCCAGCATGAGAGAGAGGTCCCGCTGGCGCAGGATGCCGTCGCTGAGCACGTTGAGCGTTCTGCCGGGGTTGCGGATGTCAAGCCCCTTCCACGCGTGATAGGCGGACACGGCGGTTTCGCCCGCCTCTATGGTCAGGATACCGTCCTTGCCGACGAGGAAGCGGTGTCCCAAATAGCGCATGGAAAACGAGGAGCCCAGCTTGCATTTGGTGCGGTTTGGCTTCAGCTTCAGTGTGCCGCGCAGGTCGTCCAGGACGCGCCGTGTCTCTTCCTTCAGCGCATCCTCATCATTTCCGAACAGCACAAGGTCGTCTGCGTAGCGGATGAAGGGAACGCCCCGTTCTTCAAGCTGCGCGTCCAGTTCGCTGAAGTAGATGTTGCAAAGCAGTGGGCTGCTGGGTGCGCCCTGCGGGATACCGGACGGGCGCTCCCTCAGCTCGCCGTCCTCATAGATGCCGACTGAGGCAAAACGGAGCAGCAGTTCCACCAGCGCCTGTTCGGGAAAGAAGCGGTGCAGGTGCTGCGCAAGAATCGCGCGGTCCATCGTTCCGAAGCAGTCGGTCGGGTCAATCTTGGAGGCAAAGCGATAGACGGAGCCCAACTCGCAGTAGCGCGCCAGCGCCGCCGCGGTGCCGCGCCCGCGGCGATAGGCAAAGCTGCTGTCGGAAAACAGCTCCTCGCAGCGTGGCGTCAGCTCGGCGACCAGACAGCGCTGCAGCACGTTGTCGATTGCCGTGAGCCGCGACAGCGTCCGAAAGCCGCCGCCGAGCTTTGTGATGCGAAACCCGGACACGGGCATGGGCTGATACCGACCCTTCGCAATCGTCTCGCGCAGGGTTTCGGCGTTGACCATGAACCAGAGCTCCGCGCTCTTCCCGGTCATATGGTCGCAGCCCGGCTTAAACCCCGAGCGCGTCAGCTCCCGCGCCGTTTCCAACAGGCGCTCCTTCTCAAACGCGTCCAGCCACATGGCGGCGTTCCCTCCTTCAAAAATTGGCTGATTTCAGTCTAACATGGGTGATTTCTTGAGTCAACCCATACTTTGACCGGCGGACTTGCTCGACTGCCACAGGGCGTATCAAGCAGATGCGCAGAACATTGACTCATACTTTTGTGAAGAAATTTTAAATTTTTCTTGACAAACCACTACATCTTGTGTATAGTATAGGCATGGAACGAAATGTTCCACTATTATCTTACCTAATAGGAATTAAAACCCTATGCCGCTCCGCTGTTTGGGGCGGCTCTATTTCGCTTGCCCTCAGATAAAAAGAAACCGCCCGAAAGGGGAAGGCACTGTGCGGTGTCTTCCCCTTTCGGGCGTTGCATTATATTGTCGTTTTAAAATGCGATGCGCTGTGAGAGTGCGTAGGCGTGCTTAGTGTTCAGCGCGGGGCTTTCCGCCAGCGACAGCGCGTCGCGTGCATAGGCGGCAAGACCCTCGGGAAGGTCCGGCAGCTTCAGGATGTCCTTTGCCCGGCGCTTGATTTCGCGGCGCCTCGCGCGCAGGTCGGTTTTGTCTGTCAGCAGGGATAGTTCTTCCAGACGAACCGCTATGGCAACCAGCTTGAGTTGTGTGTAGTCCGGATTCTCATCACAGACTGTAACCGCATCCTCCCAGCAGCGGGAGGCAGCGGCGTCATTGCCGCGCAGCATCTGATAGGCGCCGTATTTCCACAGCACAATCTCTCGTGGGTGATACCGGCGCGGCGCTTTCCCGTCGGAGAAGATGTCCGCATAGACGATGTTGCTGACGGCCGCGTCAGAGCGGATGACGGCAGGTTTTCTCGGCAGGATAAGGTCGTTCAGCGTTTCCTTTTCCTGCACGAGCGCGGCATACATTGCGTCTGCCAGTGCGTCCTGCCCCAGCCGTGCGGCGTGCTCCATGATTTCGACGTAGTACATTGCGTAATAGTCGCGGCTGAGCGGGTCTTCTTCGCGCGCAGCGGTCAGATAACGGACGCACGGTTCCTTCACATTTTCGCCGTCTAAGGTGAGGTCCTTTGTCTTCAGCAGCCACTCCAACGCAGCGCGGCAGTGCCCCGCCTCGTTCTCCGCCTTGGCGCGATACTGCTGATTGCGCTCCAGCTCGCCGGAATAGCGGTACTGGCTCAGCGCCTTGTCCGTGTCCGCGCGCAGACTGCGGTCATACAGGGACGCATCCTGCCGCTGCAGAAACAGCTCTGCATAAATCTTCATGCAGTAGGCGTTCCCCAGATACTCCGAGTACAACTGCCTGTCAGCGCCAAAGTAGTCCGCTACAAGCGGGTCCCTGTCCAGCGCGGCGAACAGCCCCTCCATGGCGTGGATGGTCGCGTCCATGGTTTTCACCGCGGCCGCATAGTCCATGGTGTCAATCTCGTAGAGCGCCTTCTTGTCGCGGTAAAAGTAAAGGTGGGCAAGGTTCTCCACGCGGTAATTCATGCCGCGGATGAGCTGCTCCAGCGCGTCAAGCATCGGCTTGGCGTGCAGGACGTCGCCTTCGCGCAGATACATGTCCGCCAGTGACAACTGCAGCCAGAACAGGCTCTCATCCGTCTGCACCGGAATGTGCCGCCGCGCCAGTTCTCCGAAGAAACGCTCAATGGCCTCCTTCATCAGGCTCTCGCTGCGCTCAAAGTCCGTTTCCTTCCCCGCGTAGGCGCGCAGAGCCGCGCTGAACTCCCGCAGCTGCAGGCGCTGCAGCCGGTAGGACATCGCGCAGAAACGCTTGAGAATCTCATTGAGCATCTTTTTCTTGCTGAGCTTCCCGCGCGCTGTGAAGTACTCCATCAGTGCGCCGCTGACGTCGTTTGCCGCCAGTTTCGCACGAATCGAGTTCTCCGCCGTCAGCGCCGTCACGGTAAACTGATACCGCGGGTCAAACAGAGCAAGCAGTCTGTCGCGCACAGGCCTGTATTTCCTCGAGTTGAGGACCAGCTTTGCGTTGCAGGCATAGTCCGCCAAAAACAGTCTGAACTCCCGGCGCGCGCTGAGGATGGTCAGGGCGATGCGGTCGTGCGGGTCCAGTGTGAAGTTGATGTCCTCGAACTCATGCGCAATGTAGCTTTTCAGCTCCCGGCGGTATTCTTCGCCTGCGATGGCGCGCTTTTCCTCGGAGCCGGGCTCCTTCTCTACAAACCGCACAGCAACGGTGATGTTCAGTGTGAAATGCCCCTGCGTGGAGAGATACTTGGTCAGCTGCGCCAACCCGGAGGCGAGCACGCGCAGATAGAGGTCCCGGTTCGTGTGATAATCAATGCGCTCGGTGTTCTGAAAATACACCAGCTTCCCGCCCGCATTGCAAACGCCCTCCAGCGCGACAGGCACGACGCGCTGCGCGGTTTCCGCGGACATCTCCGTTGCGTGGAAATCCCCCCGGTTGTCCGGGTCGGCAAGCTGACGAATCCGCGCGTCGGACAGCGCGCCCTTGCGAATCAGAATCCCTCCGACAAGCGACGGGTTCCGGCGGCGGTCGCTCTGCGTCTCCGCCTCAAAATCGCCGCTTTCGTCCAGCCAGAGCTCGTATTCGGTCATCTGCGATCTTTTTTGCTTCGGTTCCGGTTCGTGTTGCCGGAGTTGTTTCTCGGTTTCCACGTTCCGCTTGCGTTCCTGTTGTTTGAAGCCGGATTGCCGGAGATAAGATGAAGGACATTGTTTTTAAAGCCAATCGTATTCTCATTTGTTTTGCCCTTTACCATTCTGCCGAAGCCGACGTTGGTCTTCGCGCCGATGCCCATCTCCAGAACGAGTCTGCGGAACAACTGGCAGAGTTCTTCGGCACTGACGCCCGTTTTCTCAGCGTCGTGGAGGATGAATCCAAAGATAAATCTCACATTCGGCTTGATCTTCATCAGGCTGATTGGATTGCGCGATTTGAATTTACTCTTGTGCGGCGTGATGTATTCCATGTCCAACAGCGTTGCACCGTCGGATTCGATGGGGTATGCACCGAGAAAGATGTTTCTTTTGGAGATAGGCGTGCCGTTCTTGTCCCCGAACACCTCATCCTCCAATTCCTTTACATTCACGTTG
>JAILRK010000211.1 GCA_024698225.1 Oscillospiraceae bacterium
AAGGATTCCGTCCTCCACCGTAACGGTATATGGGTTCTCCACAAACGTGTCGTCGCAGAACACGCCCGTGATGTGGAAGGTTGTGTCCAGTTCCTCGTTGTAGAGTTCTGCGGGGAAGGTGAGCGCCGTGTCCTCTGCGCCGATGTACTCCATGATAAAGGCACTCTCGCTCGTGCCACAGTAGACGTAGGGACCTGTGATGTACTGCCGGAAAAGATACGACACCTTTGCGCTGCCGCCCTTGCCCGGAAGGAACCAGCTGTGCAGCGCGGCGGGGGTGTAGTGCGCGTCAATCTGGTAATCATATGCTTCCTCGCAGGGTCTGGCATAGGTCAATTCACAGTCTTCTATGGTGTGCGTATAGAGGGTGGTGACAGGGAAGGCGGGAACCAGATGGAAATACCGGACGTAGCACGCTGCATCGGACGTGAAGTTGGTTCGCGCCGTCCAGGTGCCATCCACCTTTGTCAGGCGGATGCAACGGGAGAAGGCATCGTCGAACAGATGTGCGTTGTCCATGCGCAGCTCCGTGAGCCTTCGGCAGTCCCAAAACGCCATGTTCATGACGATGCAATTTTTCGGAAGAATCACCGTCCCGGTCAGTTCCGTTTGGGTGGAAAATGCGCGCGCTCCGACGTAGGCCAGCTCCGGCAGCGCATCGAGGTTGGCGCTGCGCAGGTCGGCATAACGGAAGGTATCCGCTGCGATGTGGCGCAGGCTGGCGGGCAGGGTGACGTGCTGCAATGCGGTTATGTTGTCGGTCAGGCCAAAGCCGCGTGCAGGATGAAGCGAATACACACCCTGCGGGTCGAGGAGGTCCGGGTCCGCATCGTAGCCGTTCTGCATGCCAAGTCCTGTGACGCTGCGCCCGCCGAACGTGTCGGGGATGACCAGGTCATCTCCGTCGAAATACAGCACCTTTTCAATGCGGATGCCCGGGTTGACGTCAAGTCCCTCCAAATACTGGTAGTCACCTGTCAGGTCGTTGGCGCAGATGTAGTTGCCCACGCGGAACAACTCCGTGCCGAGTCGGTCGGCATAGCCGCAGATTGGACCGGAGCGAAGCTTTGCTTTGGTGAGCGGTTCCGTCAGCGAATCGGCGTTATCAACCCAGGTGAGTCGGTCGGATTTGATGTAGGGCCAGCCGTCCAACGACAGTTCAGCATCCTCCGGGAGGTTGATAACGTACAGGCAGGGGCATTTTTCAAAGGAATAGTGGTAGTATATCTCATCCGGCGGCTGATGAATCGTCCCGCCGACGTCCCATTCCGGCCAGTGGTCAATGTCAAAGGTCAGCTCGCGCATGAAAGCGCTGTAGAATGCGCCGCTGGAAATCGAGCAGTCGCTGCAGCGCAGGACCACGTGCGCGTCTTTCGAGAAGGCGTATTGGAAGGCGGCAAAGCCGATGCTCTCCAGACCCTCCGGCAGCGTCAGCGAGCGGAGCTTGCAGGCCTTGAACGCGCGCACGCCGATGGTTTTGAGCGTGCTCGGCAGCGTAATCTCCCGCAGACCGTAGGTGTCAAGAAACGCCTCGTCTTCAATTGTTTCGACGCCCTCCGGCACAATGATGCGCGGCGCGTTGCCGGAGCAATCTCCGAAGAACGAGGAGATGGTCTTGACGGGGATGCCGTTCACGGTTTCGGGGATGGTGATCGTGTCCTCAAAGCCGTAATAGCCCAGCAGTCTGCCGTCTTCATCAATCTCGAAGAGTGTGTCGTCGGCGGTGTCCGCCAGCGTGGTCACCTCCAGAGGGTCGCTCATACAGGAGAACGAATCCCCGTCTTTGTTGTAGTTTGTGCAGAGCACGCGGTAGTATTTCACCCCCGGGGTATCGGACGGACACGCAAGGGAGACGTCGCATTTTTCGCTGGCGTCATCATCCGTAAAACCGTCCTCCACGGGGTTCCAAACCGTGTGCAGGTCCCCGATGGCGGTGCCCAGTTCGTCGGGCGTGTCGCTTTCGTACCACTGCCAGGTCATGTAGAAGCACTCGCCGGCGTCGACACGCCAGTAGGCGCTCAGCGTGGTCTTGCTGCCGAGGAGCTGCTGCGTCCCATTGGCGCCGTAAGGGGAATATACGGGGGAATAGGCGTCGTGGTCGCCGTAGAAGGCCACGCCGTGTCTGGCGTTGATGTGGCCGGTGGGCGCGTACGTAACGGTCACACGCGCGGCATTGCTGCGCCCCTGAACGGACCTGCCGTTTCCCGTTTCATAGGAATACGCGCAGTAGTAGTATTTGTCATGGGGCTTGTCCGGTTCCAGAGGTATGGTGAGCGTGCTCTTCGTCTCTCCGGCAAGGGGTGTGCCGTCGCTGATTCTGTCGTTCGCCACATACCACTGGCGGGTCGATTTGTAGTAGAGGTCGGTGTGCCAGGTGACGTTGCACGTAAACTCAACATATTCCGGCACCGTATAGCCGATGGTGAACGCCCAGTCGTAGAGGATGCTCGGCCCGCCCTGGGAGCCGACCTCAATCGGTGCGACGTAGGTGTTCCAGTAGTACAGCGTCTGCTCGCCCTCAATCAGCAGCCGGACGAAGCAGCCGTAATAGCATCTGTCATAGGTCGTCCGGTTTTCCGTGGTGCCCTCGCGCTCGCCCTTGGAGAAGGTCGGCAGGCGCCTGTCCTCTGTCCAGCCCGAAAGAGAGCCCAGCAGTTCGGTCAGCGCGTCGCCGCTTTTTCCTGCGCGCATGCTGTCCCATTCGCTCTTTGTCATGCCAATGGGAATCTGGTCAAGGTATGGTCTGTACTGGGTGTTCACCAGTTGCGAATTGCCGGCGACCGACTCCCAGTCCACATAGGTCCAGAGGTATTCCATACGCGCGTTGGAGGGGAGGCCGAAGTAGTTGCCGTCCAAGTTTCCGTAATTCTGTCCGAGCGCGTCGGTCAGCGAATAGGCGACGACGTAGTCTGTGTACGGCTCTTTGGCGGAATAGGACATCACCATCCAGATGCCGTCCCAGATGCCCTTGGAGACGTCGTAATACTGCAGCTCCAGGTTGTTCATCGTGACGGGGGCGTTCAGTTTTCCATAGTCTCCGAACAAAAGATACACATATCCGTTGCTGTTGCCGAAGAATATTTTCTCATAGCCGGAGCCGTCGTTCAAACGGATGCGCAGCAGGCAGGAGTAGTAGCGGGAGCCATACACGCCCGCGCCGCTCTCCGTGCCGTAGACGGCGGCGTCGTCCAGCAGCGGCAGCGTGGGGTCGGTGGTCCAGCCGGACAGCGTGGCGAAGAGCTCGGCATAGTCCGGCGATTCGGCGGTCTCCTGCCCACGCGTGGTGTTCTCCGTCCGGCCTCCGCCCCCGCCGCTGTGCGCGCTGTACCACTGCACCAGATACTCAGTTCGCATCGTGTTCCAGACGTCGGAGGCCATGCCGACCGGCGTCATAGCCTCCGTACCGGCAAGGTTTTCGTAATCCGTGTAGGTCCACAGATACTCCGCCGTGACGCCGTTCGTCGGGTTGTACATGTCCGGAATGTTCGACCAGACCGTGGCGGCGCCGTCGGTGAAGGCATAGCGAAAGTCGATTCCCGTCTCCGTCTCCGAGTGGGAGATGACCATCTGGCCCGGCGTCGGGATGTTGTGCGCGGTCAGATAGGGGTGGGCGCCGCCGTCGGAGAAGGGGGTATCAATGACGCCCTGCTCCTTTTCGTGCAGATAGACCGCCGTTTCGTTGACGGCGTACCAGGCGTCGTCGCCGTTGACCCAGCGGAGGAACACGCTGTAGTAGCGGTCCTGATACGTGGAGGCAACAACGGCGGACGCCGTGCCGTATACCTCGTCGTCGGAATACGCGCGCAGGTATCCTTCGCTCGCCGGGACCCAGTTCAGCGTGGCAAGAAGACCGGCGTAATCCGTTGTGCCGCCGTTGCCGTACTGACTCTCGTAGTCCGCAACGGCGCTTTGCCACTGCGCCGCCGTCATGCCGATGGGGCAGTAGTCGGTGATGCCGGTTCCGCTCGGCGCCGTGTCGGAATAGACAAAGGCGAACTGGACCTCGCCGTAGTTCGCGCTGAGCATCTGCTCGGTCGGCGCAAAACCGAACTTTTCGCCCATGAAGTCCTCCAGATAGTAAAAGAAGAAGACGTTGGGGTTATCGCTGTAGCTGAGAAGCTCCACGTCGTATACCGGCGTGAGCGCGCCCTCGCTCCAGCGCCCGGGCTCGGCGTAAAGCATCGACGGGGGCGCCGTGAAGACGCTGCCCGTGCCGCCGCCGCCGTCGCCGCCGGTGGTAACCGTGCCGTCGCCGCCGGTGGTGACCGTGCCGTCGCCGTTGGTGGTGGTGACCGTACCGTCGCCGTTGGTGGTGGTAACCGTACCGTCGCCGTTGGTGGTGGTAACCGTACCGTCGCCGTTGGTGGTGGTGACCGTGCCGTCGCCGTTGGTGGTGACCGTGCCGTCACCGTTGGTGGTGACCGTGCCGTCGCCGTTGACCGTCGAGGACAGCAGCACTGCGGTGTCGCTGTTCACCGTGACGGAAGCCGCCTCCTCCTCGGGAAGCAGAGCGGCGAGCGCGGGTGCGGGCACGGTCAGCACCGTCATCGTCAGTGCAAGAACGATGCTGACTGCGCGTTTCCAAAGCCTGTTGTGAGCGTTCATGGAATCAACCTCCTCCTGTCTCTCCTCTTTTCTTTCGAAATCCGCTGAATTGTGTCAGGGATGATACGAAAACGCCTCTGCCACGGGTGCGCTGTCTCCGCTGAGGTAGAAAAAGCTGATGCTTGCCGCGGACTGTAAAAACGCAAAGTCGGCGTCGCTCAGCGGCTCGCTGAGGTTGATGACGCGCAACTCGCACAGACTGCCTGCGCTGTCATAGGCGGCGGCGATGAACAGCTCCGGCGTCTGCTCTGCGTCGGTGAACAGACCGTCTTTCATCAGCGCAAGCGCGTCCAGCGCGTCCGTTGTTCCGTCGCCGTTTACGTCGTGCTCGCCGCCTTTTCCGAACAGAACGCTGATGAGCAACTCGCTCACATCCGTGGTGTCCACGGCCCCGTCCGCGTTAAAGTCGCCCTCCGGTATCCGATAGCTCGCCGTCAGGGTGAGGACCTGGTCCTCGGCGGAAATGTCCAGACGGTCCGCCGCCTTGGGGTTGCTCACCGTCACGCTGTCAGAGGTGAAGACGGTGTCCTTCTCGAACAGGGTGACGACGAAGCGATAGGCGGCGTCCGGCGCGATGGGACGGGAGAGGAACTCGCTCAGGTCTCCCGACGCAATCCACCAGGAATCGGCGGCGCAGTCATAGCCCACCCCGCCCTCGTAGGCGCCGTCCCGATAGAGCGCGACAAGGAACGAAAGCGGCTTGCCGTCCGAGACCGCGCCGAAGCCCGAGAGCGCGTCGCCGTAGGTTCCGCCGTCGCTGAGTGTGCCGAGCGTAATCTGCGTCTTTGCGGGCGTGCGCGGCGTGAATTTGAAATATGCCTCCAGATGACTGTTGACACCGTACCTGTCTGTAAGGTCGGCGGCGTCGCTGTTCAGCATGCGTACCGTCGTATCCTCAGTAAAATAGAAATCATCGGTGGTGTTGAGCTTGACGAAGGCGTAGTACACGGAGCCTGCCTCCATCACCGTGTCGTCCGGGACGGCGGTCGTGTAATCGATTTCGTCCTTGAACCACTCCGCCGCGTGCTCCAGCGTGGCGTATTGTTCGTCCTCCGCATAGACGCCTATCGCGCTCAGCGGCGCGCCGACAAGGGGGACGTCCCCCGTGAGACGGATGCAGGGAATGGAGGACTTTCCGTTGCTCACGGATTCCTGATACCCGCATACGCTGCAGGTCCGCACATTAAAACAACACTTTTGAAATTGTAATCACCGATAGTTAAATATCCTTCGCTATCAATTGCTGTTTCTGACATATAAGTAAATGCTGTATCGTTGTTATCAACAAAATTGCCATGAAGTGTAACGATAACATCTTCTGCG
>JAILRK010000159.1 GCA_024698225.1 Oscillospiraceae bacterium
GTTTTCCATGAGCATTCCTTCATTGACGTCCAATTTGTCAAACAGGATGGCTTTATAGAGCTCGTTGTCTGTAAAGGACCGGTCCATGAAGGTGTGCGTGACCAGCAGTCCGGTGTCGGCCATGTAGCATTTCTGCGTGGCGTGGTCAGCGCTAAGCGCGAGGCCGACGCCCGGATCGGTGGCGTTGAAGCAAGCGTTGACGACCATTGCCTCATTCAGCCAAACGAAAGAGTCCTCGTAAGCGCGGAAGCGCGCGGTCTTCTTCAGAGAAGACAACCTATACTTTTTCTCTTTCCTGGACAGTTGACCGGGAATCCCGTCAAAGACCGCATAGACCTTTTCCTCATATCCGGCGGCGAACTTGGAGACGTCGTCCCGATACAGCCGCAGGATACGGCGCTTGGCGTCATCCGATGCCGCAAAGTTCTTGCCGTCGATATAGGCCAGAACTGACTGCGGCATACCGCCAACCAGCACGTACTGACGGAAGTCGTTCATTACCTTCCGATGCAAGGCCTGCCCAAGCGGTTTCTTTGTCTCAAAGCACGTTTTGAGCAGCGGAACGGTCGCCTCGTCTCCCAGCGCCCAGAGGAATTCCTCAAAATCCATCGGGAACAGTTCTACATGCTCCTCCTCTGAGGGTATGATGATGTTCTCGGTGTTTTTCTTCAGACGAATCAGCGACCCGGTTTCCAGATAGTCATAGCGTCCGTCCGCAACAAGGTATTTGATGAGCTGCCGCGCTCGCGGGAACTGCTGCACCTCGTCAAACACGATGAGAGATTCTCTTTTGTGGAGCGCCGTGGAATAGAAAGCGCTGAGTTTTGCAAAGAAAAGATCCAGATCGGCGCTTTCGTTGAGAAATAGGTCGAGAATATCCTGCGGCGCGTTGCCGAAATCAATGAGGATATGGCTCTTATACTCCTGCTTTGCAAAGAGTTCCGCAATAAAGCTCTTGCCGACACGACGGGCACCGTCAATCAGAAGCGCCGTCTGCCCATGGCTTTTCTGCTTCCACGAAAGAAGCTCGTCATAAATCTTGCGTTTCAGCATCCTGCAATCCTCCAAGTCGGTTTGTCGAGCCTATTATACCTCCCAAATCACGAAAAAGCAAGTTTGCAGATTCCAATTTCGCACGAAAAGGCAAGTTGTAACGCGTCTGATTTGCACGAAAAAGCAAGTTCAAGGTCCTCAAGCGAGGATTTCCCCGCATTTCAGGGATGCTCTCACGGCAGATACAGCGTATGCGGCAGCGAAAAAAGCCGCAGAGAATCAATCTCTGCGACCTTTTTGCGGTAAAAACCGCCATTCTGGTCCGAGTGGGGCGACTCGAACGCCCGGTCTCTTGAACCCAAATCAAGCGCGATACCAACTTCGCTACACCCGGATATGGGGACGCCGCGTGCGCGGCGTCCGTTTTGTTACTGTTCCTGTACCGCGGCGCGCAGGGCGTCCACGCGGTCGGTCTTCTCCCACGCGACACCGAGGTCCTCGCGACCCATGTGTCCATAGGCGGCAAGCTGACGATAAATCGGCTTGCGCAGGTCAAGGTCGCGGATAATCGCCGTGGGACGCAGGTCGAACACCTTGCCCACCGCGCGCTCAAGCGCCTCGTCACTGACCTTGCCGGTGCCAAAGCTGTCCACCAGCACGCTCACGGGCTTTGCAACACCGATGGCGTAGGCAAGCTGGACCTGGCACTTCTCCGCCAGTCCCGCGGCGACGATGTTCTTGGCAACGTAGCGCGCGGCGTAGGCGGCGCTGCGGTCCACCTTCGTGGGGTCCTTGCCGGAGAACGCGCCGCCGCCGTGCGGGGCGCTGCCGCCGTAGGTGTCCACAATGATTTTGCGCCCGGTCAGACCGCTGTCACCCTGCGGACCGCCGATGACAAAGCGACCCGTCGGGTTGACATAAATCTTGGTGTCCTCATCCAGCAGCTCGGCGGGAATGGTGGGACGGATGACCTGCGCAATCATCTGCTCGCGCAGCGTCTCAAGCGTCAGGTCCGGGTCGTGCTGGGTGGAGACAACCACCGCGTCCACACGCACGGGCTTCCAGTTCCCGTCATACTCCACGGTGACCTGGGTCTTGCCGTCGGGACGCAGACCGCGCACGATGCCCTGCTTGCGCACGTCGGTCAGCCGCTTTGCCAGCCGATGCGCCAGTGAAATCGGCAACGGCATCAACTCGGGCGTCTCGCTGCAGGCGTAGCCGAACATCATGCCCTGGTCGCCTGCGCCGTTGTCCAGGCCCTCGGTCCCGCTCTCCTTTGACTCAAGCGAGCGGTCCACGCCCATGGCGATGTCGCTGCTCTGGTCGTCGATGCTGGTGATGACGCCGCAGGTGTCGCAGTCAAAGCCGTACTTCGCGCGGTCATAGCCAATTTCGCGGACGACCTCGCGGGCAATGTGCGCAATGTCAACGTAGCATTCGGTGGTAATCTCGCCCATGACGTGCACGAGACCCGTGGTAACGGTGGTCTCGCAGGCAACGCGCCCCATCGGGTCCTGCGCAAGAATAGCATCGAGCACCGCGTCGGAAATGGCATCGCAGATTTTATCGGGATGCCCCTCGGTGACGGACTCGGATGTAAACAAACGTTTTGCCATGATAAACTCCTCTCCGGAGAACAAAAAAGTGCGGGGTCAAGATGACCTCGGCACAGACCCATGCTCCCCTCATCTTTCGACTTCTTCGCCGGATTTGGCACCTTGATTGCTCAGGTTGCCGCGGCTTCACAGGGCCGGTCCCTCCGCCGCTCTTGATGAAGTATTCAAATGTCGTGAAATAGTATAGCGGCTTCCGCTTTCCTTGTCAAGACCTTTTTCCCACGCATTTTGCAGGGACGGCGCAGATTGTCCGCCGTCCCTGTCGTCCTATCCGGTGCGACTTTCAAAGCGCACCGCTTCATCTTATTCTTCCGACGCGCGCAGCGTCACGGAAACGCTGCTGCGCACGCCGTCGCGCGCAATCTCGAGGGTCATCGTCTCCCCCGC
Organism: Oscillospiraceae bacterium; assembly: GCA_024698225.1. Lineage (GTDB taxonomy): Bacteria > Bacillota > Clostridia > Oscillospirales > Oscillospiraceae > Hominicoprocola. The sequence goes on from JAILRK010000159.1 coordinate 2,997, forward strand.
GCGGAAGCGGCGGCGGATGCGCAGAAGGTCCGCAATCGTCTCCACCTTCTCGCCCTCGGCGCCGACGATGGCGTCACCGGCAAGGATGCCCGCCTCGCTGCAGGCACCCCCGGGCGTCACGCTGCGGACCAGAACGGCGTTCTCCCCCGTTGCCAGCGTGCCCGCCTCGACCAGAATGCCAAGCGACGGCTCGCCGCGCACCTCGCCATAGGCCAGCAGGTCGTCCACCATCCACGCAGCGGAGCTGATGGGAATGGCAAAGCCCAGACCCTCCACGCTGACGGAGCTCTGCGAGCCCATTTTCATCGTGTTGATGCCCACAACCTGTCCGCTGACGTTGATGAGCGGGCCGCCGGAGTTGCCGTTGTTGAGCGCGGCATTGGTCTGGATGAGCGTCATGGTGACGCCGTCCACTTCAACGTCGCGGTTGATGGCGGAGACAATGCCGTCGGTCAGCGTGCCGCGCAGCTCGATGCCCAGCGGATTGCCGATGGCATAGACCGTGTCGCCCACGCTCAGCGCGTCGCTGTCCCCGAACTCGGCGACGCTCAGCCCCGTTGCCTCTATCTTGAGAACGGCAAGGTCGTTCACGGTGTCATAGCCCACAAGCCGGACGTCACGGAACAGCCTGCCGTCGTTGAGCACAACGAATGCCTCCGAACCGCCCTCAATGACGTGGGCATTCGTGAGGATGTACCCGTCCTCGGTGAAGATGACGCCGGTGCCGACGGAGGCGGAGGTCTCGTCCAGCGTGGTGGCAACCGTGACGGTGCAAGGATTGACGCGCTCATAGACCTGTTGGATGCTCAGCGGCTCGCCCTGCGTCTCCGAATAGCGCAGGCGCACCTCCATCGTATTTTCGGCGCGTGCGATGGTGGTCTCCTTGCCGGAGCGCTTCGGCAGCTCGGCGTAGTACCCATAGCGTTCGGAAGCCTCCCCGCCGCGCTCCAACACCCGCTCAACCGCGCGGCTGAGCAGACGGTTGCCCGCCCGGGGCAGAATCCACAGCGCCGCGCAGAGCAGAAGAATCCACAGCGCTGCGTGATTCTTTTTCTTTTTCCCCGCGGCTGCGGGCGCAGCCTCCGGCACAGGCGCGGTTCCGGGCACAAGCGCACTCCCTGGCACGGGCTCGGTTTCACTCGCGCCCGCCTCCTGCGCCGCGCGGCGTCCGGGCAGCGGCTGCGGCTGCACGTAGCGCTCCACCACCGGCTTCGGTCGCGGCGCTTCATAGCGCAGCACGACCTCCCGCACGATGTCCGGCGCGGCTTCTTCCCCAGTACGCTGGTTGTTGTCCAAATTCTCCGTCATGTGTCGATACAGCTCCGTTCAGTTTCTCCGTTCAACCTCCCGCAAGGGAGACGGTGAAGGTAAATGTGGTCACGCCGTCCTCACTGGTGACGGCAATCTGCTCCTTGTGGCGCTCAAGGATGGTACGCACGACGTAAAGCCCCAGCCCCACGCCGTCCTTGTCCTCCGAGCGGGACTTGTCGCTCTTATGGAAGCGCTCAAACAGCAGCGGAATTTCGTTTGCGGGGATGGTGTCGCCCTCGTTGCGAATGCTGACGAGTGCCTTGCCGTTTGCCACCGCCAGCCCCAGATAGAGCGTCGACCCGGCGCGGGCAAACTTTGTCGCGTTCTCCAGCAGATTGTAGATGACCTGTGTAATGAGGTCGTTGTCGCCGAGCACGGTGACGCTGCCGTCGGGAATGTTGGCGTCCACGTCCAGCCCGCGGTCATTGATTTTCCTCTCCATGGAAATCAGCACGCGGCGCATGCTTTCACAGACGTCGAAGGGCGACTTGTGCAGCTCCCGCGACTGCAGGCGCGAGATGTCCAGCATTCGCCGCACCAGGCGGGACAGACGGCGCGCCTCGTCGGAGATGATGCGCAGGTACCGCCGCTCCTCCTCCGGTGGGATGGTGCCGTCCAGAATGCCGTCGGTATACCCGGCGATGGTGGTCATGGGCGTCTTGAGCTCGTGGGACACGTTGGCGATGAACTCCCGCCGCTGGCGCTCGGTCTCCTGCAGGGAGTCCGCCATGTTGTTGAACGACGCCGCCAACTCCGCAATCTCCAGCGAATCGTTGTAGCCGCGCATGCGGATGTCGAAGTTGCCCTCGGCGAAGCGCCGCGTTGCTGCCGCCATCTCACGGATGGGTCGGGACTGGCGCACGCTCAGCCACGCGCTGACAACAAAGGCAATCAGCAGCACCGTCACAGCCGTGACAATGAACATGCCGATGGAGCCGCGCCAGACCGCGGTCAGCTCCCGCGCGTCCGTCACGGCGAGCACGACGCCGACCGTCTGCCCCATGGAGCGCACAGGCACGCCCACGGCAAAATACTTGTCCGTGTAGATGTCGCCCAGCGTCGTGCGCTCCAGCCGGTCCTCTCCGGCGAGAATCTGGTCCGTCATGCCCTCCGGCAGGGTCATGACACGCCCCTCCAGACTTTCATCCGAGGTCAGCAGGACGTTGCCCTCAAGATTGCAGATGAGAAAGTCCTCCTCCGTCACGGAGGCGGCGAAGTACGCCAGCTCCCGCATGCCGGCAAGCGAGCCGTTTGAAACGTAGTCGGACACCATGCGCGAGACGACCTCCGCCTTGGTGCGCATATCCGCCTCGCGCTGGCTGCGGGTGTAGGTGTAGGTCAGCGCAAAGAACGACGTGCCCAGCAGCACCAGCGTCAGTGCCACAACGGCGGCGGTAAGCAGGAAGGTCTGCCAGTAAATCGTGCGAAAGCACTGCGTTGCCTGTATTTTCTTTGCCTTCATGCCTTCAGCTCGAACTTATAGCCCACACCCCAGACGGTTTTGAGCGCCCAGCGGTCACTCACGCCCTCCACCTTCTCGCGCAGGCGCTTGACGTGTACGTCCACGGTGCGGGAGTCGCCGAAATAGTCAAAGCCCCACACCTCATCGAGCAACTGGTTGCGCGTGTAGACACGGTTGGGCGCAGAGGCAAGGTGATACAGAAGCTCCAGCTCCTTGGGCGGGGTGTCAATCTTCTTGCCGTCCACAATCAGCTCGTAGGAATCGAGGTTGATGACCAGCTTGTCAAACACGAGCTTCTTTTTCGTGTCGTCCGGAATCTCGCTGCGGCGCAGCACCGCGTTGATGCGCGCGAGCAGCTCTTTCATTTCAAAGGGCTTGACCACGTAGTCGTCCGCGCCCATCTCCAGCCCGTGGATGCGGTCGTCCACCTCGCCCTTGGCGGTGAGCATGATCACCGGGCACTTGGAATGCTCGCGGATGCGGCTGAGCACGCCCCAGCCGTCCAGCACCGGCAGCATCACGTCCAGCAGCACGAGGTCCGGCTCCTGTGCGCGGAATTCCTCAACTGCCTTTCCGCCGTCCGCGGCAAGGCGGACCTCAAAGCCCTCCTTGTCCAGATACAGCTTAATCAGGTTTGAAATATTGTTGTCGTCCTCGACGACCAGAATGTTGCGTGCCATAGGCCAGCTCCTTTCGTACCGGGATGCGTCACCGGGTTGCATTCACTTCATTGATTCGCACAGGCGTGCAGTTGCCCGCGCGCAGGCTGACGAGCAGCGCGCTGAGGCTGCCGCTCACCTCCGTATCCGTGCCGAGGTACACACAGCATCTGCCGCCGTGCTTGTCCGCCGCAGAGAGGATGCTCGCGCTCATGCGCGAGACCGACGCCCCGGCGTCGCCCAGGTCCAGCGCGGCGCTGATGAGGCAGTACCCCTCCTCTGTCACGCGGCGCGCCGTCTCCTCCGTGGCGCCGTCCAGCCAGATGAGCCGTGTTTTCTGGTTTGCCGCCCGCCAAAGCGCGCGGTTGCCCGCTTCAATCTGTGCGACGGTGCTCTCCGTGCCGCCGGTGGCGTCAATGCGCAACGCCACCCCGCCGCCGCCGGAGGCAAGGCAGCGCAGCAGAGCGTCCGCGCCGTCAATGCCGTCGGGCGGGAACAGGATGGTCACCGCTCCGTCGCTCAGGCGGGAGAGCAACGGCGCGGTCTTCGCCGCGTCGGTGCAGGCGATGACGAAATACACCGTGCGCTGGACGGTTTCCTGCGGCGGCTCCTGCACGGGCGTCGGTTCCTGCACGGTCGGCTGCCCGACCGGTTCGGTCGGCGTCGTCGGCGTCGTTGGCGTCGTCGGCGTCGGCACTGCCGTCTCCTCCTGCTCGCGCAGATAGTGCGTGTAGCGCGAGGACATCGTGGATGTGGCGGCGTCGATGAACTTGGCGTCGGAGAGCACCACCGTGTCGCTCTTGACGCGCAGCAGATACCCGAAGCTGATGCGGCTATAGCTGTAGTTCAGGTCAAAGCAGTCACACATCACGTCCACCGGCAGGAACACGACGTCGCCCCGCGTAATGGCGAAGCCGGAATAGCTCTCCCCCGTATTGGTTTCGATGGTGCCCGCCCCAAGGTCGAAGATGATGACATTGCGCTTCTTGTAGAGCACGACGCTGCTCTTGTCCCGGCTGCGGGAGTAGAAAATGCCAAGGTCCGTGCCCTCAAAGGCCATGGACGCGACGTAGAGCACGCCGTCGGAGTAAAATGGCATGGTCTCGTCCGCAAGGGGCAAGAGCGTGTCGTTGACCGCCGTGAAGCACACACTGTTCGTGGCGGCACCGGATGGCGGCACGCTGCACAGCATCAGCGCCGCCAGCAGCAAACACAAAAGGCGTTTTCCCACGCGCACCTCGCCGTTCCTCCTCTCCGCCCTGTTCGGCTCCGGAGCGCAGCACCGCGTCCCGGACCGAGTATCCGTTCTTATGATACAACATTGTATTATATCATTGATTTCGGCATAATGCAAGCGCGGCGGCATGAAGGCGCAGGCGCCGGCGCGCTTGTCGCAAAAGATGACATAACGCGCGGAAAGCCGTGGACAAACAAAAAGAACTGTGGTATACTCTATCCGCGCTTATATAAAAGGAAGGTTACGCCATGAAGAAAACAACCTGGCTGATGTGGATTCTGTTTACTGCCGTTTCAATGGGGCTGCGTCTGTGGCAGACGCTCGCCGGATATGAGGACAGCGGGCTTGCCAAGGCAGACTTTTTGCCGGGTATCCTGCTGCCGGCGGTGTTGCTCGCCGCAACGGTCTTTCTGGCGCTCTCCGCCCGGGGGCTGCCGAACCGCCGCACGGAGGGACAGCGCCTCGGCGTCGATTTCCGCTTTGCGGACAATATGCCCGCGGTGTTCTGCGCCGTCACGGGCAGTTTCCTCGTGATGCTCGGCGGCGGTCTGTTTGCCGTCAGCGCCGCCGGGTCGCTCATGCGGCTGCTTCCGGCGTTGCTCGTCGTCCTCTCGGGCGGCTGCGCCCTGTATATGGCGTTCGCGCTCTATCGTGAAAACGATCCACAGGGGCTTGCGCTGCTGGTACCCATCTGCGCGCTGATTGTCCTTTTGGTGTACGTGTACCGCACCAATGCCTCTGACCCCGTGCTGATGCGCAGCTACATCGAAACCCTCGCCGTCGCCGCGCTGACCGCCAGCACCACGCTGCGCGCCGCCTTCTATTACGGCGGCAGCAATCCGCGGCGCTACGTGCCCGTCAGCGCCCTTTCCGCTCTGCTTTCGCTCACCGCGGCGGCGGAAGGCGGCAGTCTTGCTTACGCGGCGCTCTTTGTCGGCTACGCCGCCATTGAACTGAGCTATCTTGCCGCGGCGAACTTCTCCACGCAAGGCTGAGGCAACCCGCGCAAAATCGGATAACGAAAAAACAGACGCTTGCGCGTCTGTTTTTTCGTATGAGATGGAAGATTGGATGAAAAGAAGCCCTTGTCTCTTGCAGGATTAACAATAGCCGCCGAATGTAAATAAAGTTATTGGGAAAGTATTAAAAAAGTATTAAATGTCCGCCTCGTCCCCCAAAGAATCACTCTTCTGCCGCAGCCCCGCGAAAAAATCGCGCAGCACGGCGCGGCAGTCCTCCGCGAGGATGCCGCCGACGAGCGCGGGCGTGCTGGGGAAGCGCTCCATAAACAGGTTCAGCACACCGCCGCAGGCACCCATCGCCTCATCGCGCGCGCCATAGTACACGCGCCGGATGCGCGCGTTGACGATGGCGCCCGCGCACATGGGGCAGGGCTCCAGCGTGACGTACAGGCTGCACTCGTCCAGCCGCCAGGTGCCCAGACGCGCATTGGCGTCGGCGATTGCCTCCATCTCCGCGTGGGAGGCGGTGCGCTGCGTTGCCTCGCGGCGGTTGCGCCCGCGCCCGACGACCTCGCCGTCGCGCACCACGACGCAGCCGACCGGCACCTCTCCCTGCGCCGCCGCCTCCCGCGCCAGCGCAAGCGCCTGCGCCATATACCCTTCGTGCTCCATACGCCACCTCCTGCCGCCGCGCGCACAGCGCCGTGTGAAAAAAAGAAAATGGGATTTCAGAAAAACAAAGAAAAAACGAGAATTTTCGAGAAATCAGGAGCATTCCATGCGATAAATAATTTTCTTGTTGACAGGAACACACCCATGTGCTATAAATAAGCCTGTTCCGATTGTAACAGGGAACATTCAGAAAGTAAAGCAACAGCTTTCGATATTACAAATGGAGGAAACACAACCATGTCCACATTTATGGCGAACAAGGGCAACATCGAGCGCAAGTGGTACGTTCTCGACGCTGCCGGTCAGCCGATGGGCAAGACGGCGGTCGTCGCCGCCGATTTGCTCCGCGGCAAGCGCAAGGTCACCTATACCCCGCACGCAGATTGCGGCGATTACGTCATCATCATCAACGCGAAGGACGCGGTGCTGACCGGCAACAAGCTGGACCAGAAGTTCTACCGCCGTCACAGCGGCTGGGTCGGCGGTCTGAAGGAGACCAAGTACCGCACCCTGATGGCAGAGAAGCCCGAGCTGGCGATGCAGCTGGCGGTCAAGGGCATGCTGCCCCGCAACACCATCACCAAGGATTCCCTCAAGCGCCTGCACATCTACGCCGGCGCAGAGCATGAGCAGCAGGCGCAGAAGCCTGAGGCTTACGAAGTGAAGTAAGGAGGAACAGAAGAATGTATCAGTCCAAAAAGCCTTATCTCTACGGCACGGGTCGTCGGAAGTCCTCCGTCGCACGCGTTCATCTGTTCCAGGGCGGCACCGGCAGCATCACCATCAACGGCCGCGACATTGACGATTACTTCGGTCTTGAGACGCTGAAGATGGTCGTTCGTCAGCCCCTCGCCGCCACCGAGACTCTCGGCAAGGTCGACATCGTCGCCACCGTCGCCGGCGGCGGTGTGTCCGGCCAGGCGGGCGCTCTGCGCCACGGCGTCGCCCGCGCCCTGCTGCTGGCGAGCCCCGACTATCGCCCCATCCTCAAGAAGGC
>JAILRK010000264.1 GCA_024698225.1 Oscillospiraceae bacterium
AGACCAATCAGCTGTTCCAGGCGGTCCTCTCTCTCAAGACGGAAGAGGAATGCTACCGCTTTTTTGACGATTTGTGCACCTACAGCGAGATTCTTGCCATGAGCCAGCGCTATCATGTGGCTGAGGAGCTGTACAACGGCAGCACGTTTTCCCACATCTCCGAGAAGACCGGCGTGTCCTCGACAACCATCACGCGCGTCAACAAGTGCCTCAACTACGGCGCGGACGGCTATCGCATCGTGCTGGACCGCAAGTACGGCAAGGAGGACAAGGCGTAAAGCATATTTACTTTATAGTGTTCATGCAGCCGCTTTTTCGCATATCCTGCTTTGCTCAAATGAACCAATCCGATTTGAACGGCGCGCGCTCAGCGCGTCGGCGTTACGCCCTCCCGCCGCATTCACCCGTGCGGCGGGAGGGCGTCTTTTTTCGCGCTGCCTCAGTCGGCGCGCCGCTTGTGGAAGAGCAGGCAGAGGAGCATTGTGCCTGCCATGTCCGGCAGGGTGCTTCCCAGCGGGAGGTCCACGTTCATCAGCACGCGGTAGAGGAGGAACCCAAGAAACCACACGGCAAAGCTGCGCAGGTCAAAGCCGGCGGCGCTGCGGTCCCGCTTGAGCAGAAAGAAGTCCGCAATCTGAATGGCAATCATCGGTGCAAAGACCGAACCGATCAGATACAGAAAATCCGTGATGTCATCCATCGGGAACAGGGCGGCGCCCAGCGTGCCGACCACCGCGGCAGCGACCGCCATCCACGTTCCGGACAGCTTCGCGCTCAGCGATTCGCTCGACACGCCTGCGGAGTAGGCGTCCAGAAACGTGGTGGTGACCGTCGAGAGCACGATAATCAGCAGGCCTGCCGCGCCGAGTCCCGCCTTCAGGACAATCTGCGCCAGGTCGCTTTCTCCCGCGAAGATGGCGGTGCCCATGCCGATGAGGTACATCCAGCAGCTTACAAGCCCGTAGGTGACGGCGCTTACTGCCGTTGCCGCAACGGGCTTTTTTGCGCTGCGGGTGTAGTCGATGATGAGCGGCAGCCAGGACAGCGGCATCGCAACGGCCAGTTCCACCGCTGCGCCGAAGCTCAGGCTGTCCGCCGTTGCGACGGCTGCGCCGCTTCCGCGGAACACCGACATGCTCAGCAGAATGGTCAGGAGGAACAGCGCTGTCATGGCGACGGTGTTCAGCTTGCCGAGGCTCTGAATGCCGACGAGAATCCAAACGACAATCAGGACGCCGATGACCAGGCACCAGAGCCAGTGCCCGATGGAAAGCACGGCGTCCGCCGCCAACGCGCCGTCGTAAATCATAATTGCCGTCCAGCCGACGAGCTGCAGGACGTTCAGCGCCGCAAAGAACAGCGCGCCCTTTCCACCAAAGCTGAGCTTGACGGTCTCCATGGCGCTTTTTCCGGTCCGCGCGCCAATCAGACCGGCGGCGAACAGCAGGGCACAGCCGATGACGTGCCCCAGCACCGTTGCGGCGCAGCCGCGCGCAAAGCCGAGGGGCGCAAAATAGGTGCCCGTCAGAATCTCCGCCAGCGAAACGCCCGCGCCGAACCAGATGAGTCCGTTTTCAAAAACGGAGGTTTTGCGGTCTTCCATCCTACTCCGCCTCCTCTGCAAAGCGCCCCGTGAGGGCGAAGCCGTGCGCCATCGGTCCGCTGCCTGCACCGAGGTCCAGCATGGCGGACAGCGCGCCGGAGACGTATGCCTTTGCCCGCTCAACGGACGCCTCCATGGAAAAGCCCTTGGCAAGGTTGGCGGCGATGGCGGAGGACAGGGTGCAGCCGGTGCCGTGGGTGTTGGGGTTGTCAATGCGCTTGCCCCGGAACCATTGCAGCGTGTCCACGCTGTAGAGCAGGTCGTTCGCGTCGTTGACCGCGTGTCCGCCCTTGAGCAGCACGGCGCTTTGGAAGCGCACGCCAATCTCGCGCGCGGCGCGCTCCATGTCCGCCGCGTCACGAATCTGCCATCCGCAGAGGACCTCTGCCTCCGGGATGTTGGGTGTCAGCACCGTCGCAAGCGGGAACAGGCACTGTGTCAATGTCTCCACCGCGTCGTCTGCAATGAGCTTTGCGCCGCTGGTTGCAACCATCACCGGGTCCACGACGACGTTTGCCGCGTCATAGAAGCGAAGGCGCTCCGCAATGACCTCGATGAGCTTTGTGGAGGCAACCATGCCGATTTTCACCGCATCCGGTCGCAGGTCGGTAAAGACGCTGTCGAGCTGCTGCGCGAGAAAAGCGGGTGTCACTTCAAAAATCCCCTGGACGCCGGTGGTGTTCTGGGCCGTCAGGGCCGTGACCGCGCTCATGGCGAATACGCCGTTCATGGTCATGGTCTTGATGTCGGCCTGAATCCCGGCGCCTCCGCCGGAGTCACTGCCGGCGATTGTCAATACTTTTTTCATCTTGCTTCCTCCTTAAGCATCTCTTGTATTGATTTTATAGAGCGACAGGGAGTGGTGCCCCCGGCCTGCCGCTGATTGTCCTATCCTGAATTCTGTAAAAACGCCTGCAATCCGTTTGTTTACCGCGCGGCGGCGTTCGTTGGTGTAAACCCGGCGTGTCGCGTTATTCTGCCGTCAGCACGGCGGAGCAATCCGAGAAGTCGGGCAGATAGATGTCACTGAGCGCGCGCAGCTGCGCCTGTACCTGCGCGCTGGCGTCGTCATAGACGCCGACCGTGCGAAAGCCGGCGCGCCTAGCGGTGCGCAGTGCGTGGAGCGCGTCCTCGAACACCAGTGTCTCCGGGGGCGTGGAGCCCAGCAGCTCCGCTGCGCGGAGATAGACGTCAGGCTCCTGCTTGCCCACGCCGACGTCGGAGGTGGTGACGAGCGCGGCGAAGCAGTCCAGCAGGTCAAAGCGGCGCAGCACCGCTTCGACCAGATGCCGGTCGGTCACGCTGGCGACGGCGCAGGGCACGCCTCGGGCGCGCAGGGCATGCAACAGCTCCGGTACGCCGGACTTGAACGGCACGTCCTTGCGGTAAAAGCGCTCCATCGCTTCATTGATGCCGTCAATGACCGCCTGCGGTGTGCAGGACAGCGCGTATTCCGCAATGATATAGTCCGCCGCCTCCGGCAGCGTCATGGCAAAAATCGTCTGCGCGAGGTCCGGCTTCGCCTGCTTGCCAAGCGTTGAGAGCCATGCGCCCGGCGCGAGGTTCCAATAGGGGTTGGAGTCCAGCAGCGTGCCGTCCATGTCGAAAACTGCACCGCGAATCATAGGCCCAGTTCCTCCTGCACCGCCTCGCGCAGTTCCCGAGCCGCGCGCTCCGGGTCGTCGGCGGCAAAGATGGCGCTGACCACCGCAATGCCGTCAATGCCGCTGCCGCTCAGCTTGCCGAGGTTTCCGCGCCCGATGCCGCCGATGGCGACCACGGGAATGCGGACCGCCGCGCAGATGGCGCGCAGCGTTTCATAGCTGACGTCGTCCGCGTCGAGCTTTGTGCCGGTGGAGAACACCGCGCCAACCCCCAGATAATCCGCGCCGTCGCGCTCCGCCTGCACGGCCTGCTCCACCGTCTGGGCGGAGACGCCGAGCAGCAGCCCCGGTCCGATGCGGCGGCGTGCCTCGGCGGCATTGACGTCGTGCTGCCCAATGTGCACGCCGTCCGCGCCGCTTTCAATGGCGACCTGCAGGTTGTCGTTGATAATCAGAGGAACGCCGTACCTGCGGCACAGGGGGCCGAGCACGAGGGCCTCCTGCAAAAACGCGTCGTGGGGGAGGTCCTTCTCGCGCAGCTGCAGACAGCTTGCTCCGCCGCGCAGCGCCGCCTCGACCGGCTCCTCCAGGGTCCTGCCGTTCAGCCATGCCCGGTCCGTGACGGCATAGAGCGGCATCCACCGTTTATCGCATTTCATAGCGCGCTCCGTCCTCCAACTGCCGGGCGGTCAGGTGGTAGACCGCGTCGATGATGTAGTTTCGATAGCTTGCGTTGCCGTCCTGCGCGCCAAGCCGTGCGTGCGCCAGCTCACCGCACAGGCCCATGGCGATGACCGCCGTGCAGACGGCCTCAAAGCAGCACGCGGGGTTGGCGGTCACAAAGGCGGTTGTCATGGCAGAGAGCATGCAGCCCGTGCCCGTGATGCGGCTCATCATCGGGTGCCCGTTTGTGACGGTGCACACGCGCGCGCCGTCGGTGATGAGGTCCGTTGCGCCCGTGATGGCAACCACGGCGTTTGTCCTGCGCGCGAAGGCGCGGGCAAAGGCAATCACGCTGTCCAAATTGGCAGCGTTGAGCCGGTCCGCCTCGTCGGCGTCCACGCCGTGCGTGCCGCTGCTGCCCTGTGCCAGCGCCTTGATTTCGGAGATGTTGCCGCGGATGACGGCAAGGCGCAGCTCGTCAACAAGCCTTGCCGCCGTGTCGCTGCGCAGTTTTGACGCGCCGGCGCCCACCGGGTCGAGCAGCACGGGATGCGAAAGCGCGTTTGCACGCTTTCCTGCAAGGAACATGGAGGGAATGGTGTTTTTGTTCAGCGTGCCGATGTTGATGTTCAGCCCGCCGCAGATGGAGGTGATGTCCTCCACATCCCCCTCGTCATCTGACATGATGGGGGAACCGCCGCAGGCAAGAAGAATGTTCGCGCAGTCGTTGACCGTGACATAGTTGGTGATGTTGTGGACCAGCGGTGCCTTGGCGCGCACATTGCCGAGGATGGTGGTGAAGTCGAGCATGGGTTTCTCCTTTCCGGTTTCTTTGGTGTTTGTTGGGATTCTTGAACGGGAACGCCGGAGGGACGCGGGTCTGTGCGCCTTGAGACAATGCAACAGGGAGCCCCTCCGAACAAACAGAAGGGCTCCCTGAACCATAGCGATATCCTCTCCCTACGCCGGCATTACCCGGATCAGGTAAAGGGTCGAAGCTGTACGCTTCCTCTCAGCCTGCCACACAAGCTCCCCTGTTTTCATCTATCTTAGCACAGAGGACGGCCGGAAACAAGAAATCAATATCAACAGAATTGACCTTGTCGTCCGTTGCTCGAATGTGAACAATCACAATGAACCCGGCTGCGGCATGCAAAAACAGGCGCCCGCAGAAGCGGACGCCTGTCGTTTGCATGTCAGGTGCGGAGGGAGGGAGCGCAGTTTACTTGTCCAGCACGGGGGCAATGCCCTTGTGCTTCGCGACAGCGTCGGCGACGAAGTCGGCGGCGGCCTCGGGGCTGAGCTTCTGCTGCTCGCCGGTGAGCATGTTCTTGAGCGTGACGACGCCGGAGGCGAGCTCGTCCTCGCCGAGAATCAGGATGAACGGCACGCCCAGCTTGTCGGCGTAGTTCATCTTCGCCTTGAACTTCTTCGCCTCGTTGTAAAGCTGCGTGCGCAGACCGCGGCTGCGCAGCGTGGTGGCGAGGGAGACCGCGGCGGAGAGGTCGTCCGTCATCGGCAGGATGAGCACGTCGGCGGGCGCGGTGGGCAGCGCGTCGTTGAGCATGCCCTGCTCGCCGAGCACGTAGAACAGGCGGGTCAGACCGATGGAGATGCCAACGCCGGGCATCTGGCGGTCGGTGTAGTACTCCGCGAGGTTGTCATAGCGCCCGCCGGAGCAGACCGAGCCAATCTCCGGGTGGTCGAGCAGCGTCGTCTCATAGACGGTGCCGGTGTAGTAGTCCAGACCGCGGGCGATGGTCAGGTCAACGGCAAAGTTCTCCTGCGGGACGCCGAAGCCGCCGAGGTAGCGGGCGACGGTGCTCAGCTCGGAGAGACCCTCGTCGAACAGCGCGTTCCTGCCGCGGTAGCCCTCCAGCGCGGCGAGCACCTCATCGTTCGTGCCGTGGATGGCGGTGAAGCCGAGAATCTCGTCCGCCTGCTCGGCGCTGATGCCAAGGTCGTCCACAAAGATGGCGCGCACGATGTCGGGACCGATTTTCTCCAGCTTGTCCACCGTGCGCATGATGTCGCCGGACTTCTCGGTCAGGCCCAACATGGCGTAGAAGCCGTTGAGAATCTTGCGGTTGTTGATGCGAATCTGGAACTTCTTGAGCCCCATGCGGGAGAAGACCGTGTAGATGATGGCGGGAATCTCCGCGTCGTTGGTGATGTCGAGCTGACCGTCGCCGATGACGTCGATGTCCGCCTGGTAGAACTCACGGAAGCGTCCGCGCTGCGCACGCTCGCCGCGATAGACCTTGCCAATCTGATAGCGCTTGAACGGGAAGGACAGGTCAGGGTAGTGCAGCGTGACGTACTTCGCCAGGGGGACCGTCAGGTCAAAGCGCAGGCTCAGGTCACTGTCGCCCTTGGAAAACCGATAGATTTGCTTCTCCGTCTCGCCGCCGCCCTTGGCAAGCAGAATCTCGCTCGCCTCGATGATGGGCGTGTCAAGCGGGGTGAAGCCGTAAAGCGCATAGGACGAGCGGATGATTTCCATAATCCGCTCCATCTGCTGCTGTGCGGGGGGCAGCAGCTCCATAAACCCGGATAAGGTGCGCGGCTTGATTCGTTCCATAGTCAAAACCTCCCGATATGCATTGCATCACTGTGTGTGATTGTTATGATTGCTCCTCAGTATAAGGGGAAGCGCCGGAAAAGTCAAGCGCCTCGCAACGCTGCTTTACTATGTTATTGCGGTAATACGCTAACATGGTGTATCAATAAGGTACAAAACATGACGGAAAAATTTCAAAAGTATTTGTTGAAATCAACAAAAGAATGTGTTATACTATCCGCAACGATGTCATGACACTGTGTTTGTTGTGGCACGCTGTGCCAAAGCGGGGGAGTGTGTGAGAGCCGTTTGCCCAACGGTTTTCCCCGCAGCGGCGGCAGACAAACGAAAACAGAGAAGAGAAAAGGAGAGAGGTTTTTACGATGGCTAAGGAAAGAAAAGTAAGACTCCCGAACGTATTTGAGGCGCTGTTGCCCATCATCGTGATGGCAGCCCTCATGATCTACGGCCTGTTGGGCGGCAACTACGTTGACGCGCACATGCCGCTGATTGTTGCGATGTGCGTTGCCTGCATCGTCGGTGCAATGTGCGGTCACAGCTTCTCCGATATGCTCGCCGGTATGCTTGAACGCCTGAACAACACGCTTGAGGCGCTGATGATTCTCATGACGGTCGGTCTTCTGATTTCGTCCTTCATGATGTCCGGCACCATTCCCGCCCTCATCTACTACGGTCTTGACCTGCTGACCCCGAAGCTGTTCCTGCCGATTGGCTGCATCCTCTGCGCCATCGTCGGCCTGGCGTGCGGCTCGTCCTGGACGGCGACCGCCACCATCGGTATTGCAATGCTCGGCGTGGGCGCCGGCCTTGGCATCAATCCTGCCATGACCGCCGGTATGATTATCTCCGGCGCATACGTCGGCGATAAGTTCTCCCCCCTGTCCGATACCACCAACCTCGCCGCCGGCGTCTCCAACACCGGCCTGTTCGACCACGTGAACGCGATGGTCTCCACCACGGGTCCTACCTTCCTGCTGGCAATCGTGCTGTATGCGATTCT
>JAILRK010000048.1 GCA_024698225.1 Oscillospiraceae bacterium
GGATAACGTGAAAACCTTTTACCGGGCAAAGGTGAACTCCTCCGAAGCGATTGTTCGCAGGGCGGAGGCGTCAAAGGAGCAGCAGCGTTCGGTTCTCGCGGAAAACGGCGTATCGGTCGTGCCGCCGAGTCTGGAACAGCTTGAGCGTGTGATTGAGGGCGAGACCGACTCGGATACGCTCAAGGATGAGCTTGGCGTGGGCGTTGCCACGGAACAGCCCCCCGCCTCCGATGAGACAGCGCCAGTACCTGCACCGGAGACAAACGCGCCTGCACCGCTCACCGAGGAGGAACGCGAGGAGCAGACAAGGCGATCCGTTGACAGCGCCGTGAAGGCGCTCTACGCCTACGAGGTCGAGCTCATGGCGGACCTTGGCGCGCTCAAGCAGGAGGCGATGGACGAGTATCACGCCCTGCCCGAGGAGGAGCAGACAAACGACAACAAGATACGCATTGGCTACAGCTATCTCAAGCGTTGCTATGCCATGGAGGTGGAAGCCGACAAACGGGTGAAGGCAATTTTGAACGGTTTGCGCAGCGAGCTCACGGCGCTGGGCGCGGACACGAAGCTTGCCGACACGCTCTGGCAGAGCTACTGTGAGGAAAAAGCCACTGCAAAAGAGTATTATTTAAACAAATATTTATAATGTACGGGAGGAAACAAACCATGAGATTGAAAAAAGTATTCGCACTGATGCTGGCGCTGTGTCTCAGCGCGTCGTTGCTGGTGCCGATGGCATCCGCGGCGACCTATGAGACCAATGGCGGGAAAGTCGCCAAGATTGATTTGACCGCCACTGCGAAAGAGCAGTCCAGCGGCAAGTACAACGTGACCATGAAGGCCACGCTCGACATGAGCACGAGCATCGACAACAGCGGCAACACGACTGCCGAGGATGTTGCTGAGGCGATTGCCGCGTATATCACCGCAAGAAACGCCGAGCAGCTGAAAAACGGCGAATTTGTATGCGTGCTGACGGGCAACGCGCTCAAATCGCTGGCGGACGGCACGTATGAGTTTACCCTCAGCACCAACGACCTCTACGTTCAGAAAGGAACAGAGGGCGAGGCCGTCAAGGAGGGAAGCAAGCTTACCATTTCCTATAAGCTCAAGGACAACAAAGTAGATGAGTGGGCCGCCATCACGGATGTGACTGCGCGCAAGGAAGCCATCGAGAACGACCTGAAAAAAGCGGTTACCTTCACGAGTGATACCATCAAGGGGATTGACGACGTGAGCGAGCTTGCGAAAACGCAGGCGTACGTCGAGGTTAAGTTCGGCGTTGCAACGTATGCTGAGCGCATTGCCTACGGTCAGTCCACAAAAGTCACTACCGTTCCTTACAGCAGCGGCAGCAGCAGCAGCGGCAGTTCCACGTCCACCGGCGACGCGCAGACCATCGAGGTGGTGACGGAGAACACCGAAACGACGAGCGAGGGTCAGACGAGCGAGACGACGGTCTCCCCGCAGGAGGCGTATGCTGAGAGTGTTGTCGGTGATATCACGAGTGATACGCTCACGTTCACGACCAGCACCGGTTCTTCCTCCAGCATTTCGACCGGCACAACCGTTACGCTTGGCGGCGTAGGCTCCCTGGCGGAAAAGCTCGCGGCGGAGCACATCGCACTCGAGGACGTGGTGGTTGTCAGCAAGGCGACCGGTGAGGTGGTTACCGTTTCTGCGGATGGCACCTTCGTGATGCCCGAGGGCGGCGTTGAGGTTGTCGTCACGTACAGAACCGTTCCCTATACGCCCGAGGAGACCGGTATTGACGAGCTGCTGAACACCGACGAGCACATCGCCTATACCGTGGGCGACAACAACGGCAATTGGCGCCGCAATGACCCCATCACCCGCGCGGAAATGGCCATGATTTTCTATCGTCTGCTCCGCAACAAGAACGTTGAGAAGACCGTTTCCTTCACCGACGTGGAGGATGGCAGATGGTTTGCCGAGGCGGTCAACACGCTGGCGTCCCTTGGCATCCTCAAGGGCAGCGACAACCTGTTCCGTCCGAACGACACTGTCACCAGACAGGAAGCGACTGCAATCTGCGTCCGTTTTGCCACGAAGGACACCGACGTTGTCGGTCTTGAGTTTGCTGACGTCAAGTCCACCGACTGGGCGCACGATGAGGTTGGCATCGCGGCTGCGCTGGGCTATGTCGTCGGTTATCCCGATGGTGAATTCAGACCGCAGCGTGCGATGACCCGTGCGGAAGCTGTCACGCTCATCAACCGTGTCCTCGGCCGTTATGGCGATTCCGATGCGATTGCGGCGGGCAAGTGCGTCAGCTTCCCCGATGTGCCCACCACCTTCTGGGGCTACAACGCCATTATGGAGGCCTCCACGCCGCACAACTACACCATCGACAAGGCGGCCTTCACAGAGACCTGGGTCCTCGACTGATTCTTTCACGGTCAGTTCGCTGACAGACAAAGTCTAACATGCAAGCACCTCATGGCGCGAACGCAGGTTTCGCGCCATGAGGCGTGTGTTGTCTTGAGAAGAATCATCCAAATGTGTGAAAGAGCGGCGGAGATGAGACGGTCAGCTTCGCCGCCATCCTAAGAAAAAATGAGGGGAAAACGTGGATAATAATAGTGTAGTCGCTTCTCCCGAAGACGAAATCGACCTTGTACGGTTGCTGTTTGCCTGCCTTCAGAGATGGAAGCTCTTCGTTGGGATTGGCGCGCTCGGCACGATTGTTGCGCTGGCGTTCTCAATGTACTATCTGACGCCGTTGTACGAGTCGTCCATATCGCTGTACGTCAACAACCGTATGAATCAGGACAACACGGAGGCCGTTACAACCAGTGATATGAGCGCCTCACGCAGTCTGGTCAGCACCTATATCACCATCTCCAAGAGCGACCGCGTGCTCAGCAGGGTGTCGGAAGCGCTGGACAAGGAGTTCAGCACCACATATCTCAAGTCAGTGGTTACGGCAAAGCAGGAGGGGCAGACGGAGTTGTTCACCGTGACGGTGACAACGACGGACCCGGAGCGCTCGTCGCTCATTGCCAATGCCATCGCGGACGTGTTCCCGGAGGTGCTCTCCGAGATTGTCGAGGGCAGTTCTGCAAAGGTCATCGACTACGGCAAGGTGCCCACCGGCAAGAGCTATCCCAGCAATACGAAAAACGCGCTGATTGGTCTGCTGCTCGGTATCCTGCTTGCAGGCGTCATCGTTCTGCTTCAATACGTGACGGACGTTCGGATTCTGGACGAAGAGGACCTGAGCAACGTGTGCGATTATCCGTTGCTCGGTCAGATTCCGGATTTCAGCCAGATTGGCAAGCGCGGTCACGGCAAGAAGCACTACGGCTATGGGGCGGAAATGCCGGAGCAGAATGACGCCGCCACCGGTGCTTCGAAGACCTGAGTGCTGTCGGGAAACAAATCGATACAGGAGTGGAAACGATGGCTTTTTTTCAAAAGAAACAGAAGGACGCCGCAGCGGAGTTGGAGAGCATCCGTGAGGAGCGCAGATATCTGCTCTGGCGCAACAGCGACTTCTTCCTCAGAGAGGCGTATAAGACTACGCGTACCAACGTGATGTTCTCGCTTGCGGGCAAGGAGGGCTGCAGCGTCATTGCCGTGACGTCCTCACTGCAGAGCGAGGGCAAGAGCATCACCGCAATCAATCTTGCAATGACCTTTGCCGATATGGGCAGCCGTACGCTTCTGGTTGACTGTGACCTGCGCAAGCCGAAGGTGAACCGTCTGCTCGAGGTTGCCGCGCCGGTCGGTCTGACAGACGTTTTGGTGGACCGAAAGCTGCTGACCAAGGCAGTGCATCGCTTCAGCGAAAAGAAACAGCTTTGGACGATTTCCTCCGGCAAAATCCCGCCCAACCCCTCTGAGCTGCTGAACTCGGAGAGTATGCGCGCGCTGATGAGCGAGTTGAAACAGTCGTATGACTACATTTTGCTCGACACGCCGCCTGTGGACGTTGTGACCGATGCCATGGTGCTTGCCCCGCTGGTAGATGGATTTTTGTTTGTGGTGCGCGCCGGGAAGAGCGACCGCCGCGCCGTCGCGCACTCGCTCGGTCAGCTTGAGTATGCCAACGCCAGAGTGCTTGGCGTGGTGTTCAACGGCTCCGGCGTGAGCGGCGGCTACGGCTACAAGAAATACGGCTATAAGAGATACGGCTACGGCCGCTATGGGTATGGTCGTTACGGCTACGGTTATGCGCAGGCCGCGCAGCAGAATGCCCAGAATCCCGCACAGCAGACAGAGAGATGACCGACCTGCATACGCACATTCTGCCCGGCATGGACGACGGCTCGAAGCACGTGGCAATGAGCCTTGCCATGCTGCGCAGCGAGTGGCAGCAGGGCGTGACAGCCGTTGTGCTGACGCCGCACTTCTACCGTGACATGGAGCGGACGGACGACTTTCTGCGCCGTCGCAGCGAGGCGTACGACGCGCTGCGGCGTGCCGTTGACGGCTGCGCGCCGGAGGACCGGCGCGCACTGCCCGCACTTTCGCTGGGGGCGGAGGTCGCGTGGGTCGCCGGGATGGGCGCCTGGCGCAGGGTGCAGGAGCTGTGCTACGAGGGCACGCATTACCTGCTGCTCGAGCCGCCGTTTCAGGCGTGGAACGAGCAGTTCTTCCACGACGTATATGACCTGATGAACCGTGGGTTCACGCCGGTCATCGCACACATTGACCGCTACCTCGGCACACAGAAGCCCGAGGCGTTGGAGCGCCTGTTTTCGCTTGGTCTGCCGACGCAAATCAGCGCCGAGCCTTTTCTGCACTGGGGGTCACGCGGGCGGATGCTTCGTTGCCTGCGCTCCGGCAGGGCGCAGCTGCTGATTTCCGATTGTCACAACATGGAGACCCGACCGCCAAACCTTGGCGCGGCGATGGAGCTCATCCGCAAGAAGCTTGGCGCACAGGCGGAGAGCCTGTTTGACGAGACCGATGAGCTGCTTCGTCCGGAGGTCTGGCTGGATGCATGAGTTTCCGCATATTCGCTTCGACGGCTGAAGGGCTGCCGAAGCGTTTTTATTCCCGGCACGGCCGGCGATTGCCGCCCGGGAGCGCATGATTTGAATGAGAGGGGGCTGCGCGATGTTCATCGGGTTTTTCTATCTGCTGCGCGCGCATGGCTTCGGCGTTTCGCTGGGCGAATGGATGACGCTCATGGAGGCGCTGATGCTGGACCTGCACCGGACGAGCCTGACGGGGTTTTATCAGCTCTGCCGCGCGGTGCTGGTGCACAGCGAGGCGGACTATGACAAGTTTGACCGGGTGTTTCTGGAATACTTCGACGGCATCCCCTTTGAGGACGCACTGCCGCAGGAGCTGCTGGACTGGCTGGAGCACCCGCAGCAGGCGCTGGACGAGTTTCGCGCGTTTTTGCAGACGCAGGGCTATGACGAGAAGAGCATCGAAGAGATTCTGCGCATGTTTGAGCAGCGCCTGCGTGAGCAGACCGAAGAGCACAACGGCGGGTCCTATTGGATTGGCACGGGCGGCTTTTCGCGCTTCGGCAACAGCGGTCATGCGCCGCAGGGAATCCGCGTCGGCGGCGTGAGCCGCCATCGCCGCGCGTTTCAGGTGGCGGGAGAGCGCCGCTTCCGTGATTTCCGCCGCGACAACATCCTCGACACGCGGCAGTTTCAGCTGGCGTTTCGCCTGCTGCGCCAGTATTCCGACCAGACCCAGGGCGAGAAGACCGAGTTTGACGTGGACGGGACCATCCACGACACCTGCGACAACGCCGGCACGCTGAAGCTGCGCTACAAGCGCCCGCGGCGCAACACCGTCAAGCTGCTGATGCTGATGGACTCCGGCGGTTCGATGGAATACTGGGCAAAGCTCTGCTCCATGCTGTTTCAGGCGGCGCAGCGCGCGAATCAGTTCAAGGAGCTGCACGTTTATTACTTTCACAACTGCGTCTATTCCTCCGTTTACACCGCGCCGCAGATGTACCGCAAGCAGGCGGTGCCGACGGAGTGGCTGCTTAAAAACTACGGCAGCGAGTACAAGGTCATCCTTGTCGGCGATGCGCTGATGGACATGTATGAGCTGACCGGCAAGCGCTGGTATTACGGCGCCACGCAGGAGGAGGCGCGCTCCGGCTACGACTGGCTCCTGCGCCTGCGCGAGCAGTACGGACACATCGTCTGGCTCAATCCGGAGGGCGAGCCGTCGTGGGGACCGTACTGGGGACAGAGCTACGGCGTCATCCGCAAGCTGTTCGACATGTATCCGCTCTCGGTGGAGGGCTTGGAGCAGGCGATGAAGCGCCTGCTTGTCGCGCGATAAAAAAACAGGGGCTGCCTCGTTTGAGGCAGCCCCTGTGTGCGCTTCGTTCACTTTTCGGGGGGAAGACCGGCGTCCGGCGTTCCGCCGACCATGGTCTCATAGAAGGTGGCGGTGGCGCTGACGGAGTAGGCGTCGTTGTTGTATTCCGTGCCATAGTACAGATAACGGGAGCGGCGGCTGCACTGCACGTCCGACACCCTGCAGCGCATCGGGCTGCTCGACAGCTCCTCAAGGATTGTGGAGAGCGTCTGGAAGTCGTCGGCGCTGAACTGCAGGCTGAAATTGCGCCGAATCTGGTCGCCGTCGCGTGTGACGTTCGCGAAGGTGATGGAGTACTGCGTCGTGAAGGAGAGCACGTCGTTGAGCAGCTTGATTTCCTCCTTGCTGGCGTTGTAGCTCTTCATCTCGCTCGTGTCGCCGGAGGCCTCAATGGTCTCCAGCTCCTCGCGCATGGTTTCCAGTGTGTTCAGCTTGATGTTGATCTGGTCCAGCTCAATCTGCAGGTTCGCTTTCTCAACCTCGCAGCGGGCAATCTCTTTGCGCACCGGCTGGTCGATGAAGTAGTAGTACCCGAGGCCGAAGAGCAACAGCACCAGTATCAGCAGCAGGACTTTTTCCTTGAGGGTGAAATCGCGGCTGAGTACCTTCATTACCAGTACACCTCCTCTGAGCTCTTGAGGTGGATTTGAAGCTGCGCCGTGACCTCGGCGAAGGCGTCCACCACGATGTTGTCCATGTCGTTGGTCGAGGCAGTGGTGACCGTGCAGTAGTCCACCAGGTCGTCCTTTTCCAAAAGCTGTGTGACAAGGTTCAGCTCCTGCAGCGTGTTGCCCGAGATGTAGAGCGTGAGCAGATTCCCCTGCAGCGTCCAGGATTCCACATAGTTCGTCGGCAGGACCAGCCGGTTCAGCATCTCAAGCACCGCAACGCGGTCTGCGAGGCTCAGCTCCGCCTCCGTCATGCCGGAGTACGTGAAGTGTGCGTACTTAATCGCAAGCTCTCCGTAGGAGTCAATGGCGGCATAGCCGTTGTCAATCTGACGCTGCACGTTTGCCACCTCCGCCTGTGCGCGGTCCACGGCAAGAATACGGTCATAGACGGCGTATTTGCTGAACAGCCCCAGGCACAGAACCAGCAGGATGAGCGACAGCACGGCAAGCGAGTAATTGCGCTTCTTTTCGCCTGCGTGTGCAAGGTTGATAGAACGCTTGACCGGAATGTTCTTTTTTGTCAGTTTCTGAGGCTTCAGACTTCTTCCCAAAGTCAGTTCCATCGTTTCCGCTCCTCTCAGTCACCCGTCATCGTGATGCCCACCGCCTGCGCGTAGGTGCCCGCGTCCTCAACGTCGCCAACCAGCTCGCTGAGGTCGTGGACCGTGAGGTCCAGCGCCTCCTCAATGGCGGTGCACAGCGGGCGGATGTTCGCCCCGCCGCCGCAAATCCACAGGTCGTTCACGCGGCTGTCGGGATTGCTGAAGCGGTAAAAATTCAGCGCGCGCATCAGCTCCACGGCGATGTTGCCATAGGTGTTGAGACAATATTCGGCGTTCTGGCAGTTCTCGTGGTTGGTAAGCAGATAGGTGTGCGCCAGATGCGCGTCGACCGACAGCGCATCGGCAATCACCTGGTCAATGGTCTGCAGGCCGATTTCCAGCACGCGTGTGACCACGTGGCGGCCGCCCTTGAACATGTACATCCGGATGGACTCATTGCCAAGGTCCAGCACGCAGTCCTCGCGCGCATTCTCACCGTCGTTGGGCAGGCGGCCAATCAGCTCGTGAAACGCGCTGACGGTGGGCGCAAGCGCAACCAGCTTCACGCCTGCCTTGCGCAGCGCGGCGCGATACTCGTCAATGACCTCAAAGGGCACGGCGACCGCCAGCAGGTGCATGGAGCCGGGCCCATCCTCCGTCTCTTCGCCGTCCTCCTTGCCCGGCTTGCGCAGCAGTTCCTCCGGCGTGGAAATCATGGCGTAGTCAAAGGCGTAGTTTTTCAGCTCGTCGCTGATGTAGTCACGGAACTCAAAGGGCAGGTTGTAGAGCAGCTGCTCCGCCGTCATGCGCGGCATGGTGGCGTTGCGCAGATACACCACGTCGTTCGGCAGCACCAGCGCCGCCTCGCGGCAGGAGATGCCGTTTTCCTTCAGCGTCGAGCGAATCAGCTCGCCGAGCGCCTCGGGAGAGACGGCGCGCCCCGCCTTCATGAGGTTTTGCGGCATGGGCACCTGCACGCCTTTTTTCAGCTTGCCGCCGCTGCATACGACGACCTTCAGGCTGTCGCAGCCAATGTCCAGACCAATCAGGGTCTTGTATTTCTTCTTCGCCAACAAACATCCTTCCTTTCACTGCTGTCCGTCCGTCACAGACCGAGCAGCGTCAGATACCATCCGGTCAAGGCGTCGCCGTAGAGGAGCATCACGGCGGCTGCCGCAGAAATTGCCGGTCCGAACGGCACGCTTTCACCCCGCGCGGCGCGCCGCAGCACCGTGAGCAGAAGCCCCAGCACGCAGGCAAGAATCACCGCAAAAAGCGTGCCGACAAAGCCGAGGTACAGCCCCACCACGAAAAACAGCTTGATGTCCCCGCCGCCGAGGCTGTCACGCCCAAGCAGCTTGTCGAGTGCGAGCGAGATGCCCAGCAGCGCCCCGCCGCAGGCAAACGCGCAGAGCACGTGCATTGCAGCGTCGCGCCAGAGCCAACCGAGGAAGGGCGCTGCCGCCACCCAGACCACAATGGAGAAAACGTGGCAGCCGTCGGGAATTTCAAAGCTGTCCCAGTCCACCAGCGACAGCAACAGCAGACAGCAGAGAAACAGCCAGTTGCGCAGGCACAGGACCGTCAGGTCAAAGCGGAGCAGACACAGCGCTGCCATTGCGGCGCAGAGCAGCTCCGTCCACAGACAGCGCGTGGGAACCTTTGCGCCGCAGTAGCGGCAGCGTCCCCGCAGCAGCAGCCAGCTCAGCACGGGCACGAGGTCGCGCACGCCCAGCGTGTGCCCGCAGGCGTCGCAACGGCTGCGTCCCGTGAGAAAGGAGCGGCCCGCCACGATGCGCCCCGCGGCACAGGTGAGAAAGGAGCCGGACACCGCGCCCAGCAGCGCCGCCACGGTGAGACAGTAGGCAAGAAACGCCCCGCCGACCCGAATTGTCATGCTGTGCCACCTCCTGCCGATACCTCGCCCCATAGTATTATGTAATTCTACCATATTGAAAAATAAAAGACAAGGGAAAAAGCTGCCCTTTTCGTTCACGGACTATGGACAAAAAGCAGAGCCGCGTTTCAAGCGCGGCTCTGCAAAAAGAGAGGGGAATTGTGTCGTTTGCCGTTATTCGCTGAGACGGTGGAGAATTGCGGCGAGCTCAGCGCGCGTCGCCTCGGCCGTCGGCCGGAGCAGAAGCGCGCCGTCCGCGCCCTCCGTGCCGTTGAGAATTCCGTTGGCGCAGGCCCAGCGCATCGCGTCCAGCGCCCACACGCTGACGCCGTCCGCGTCGGCAAAAGCGGAGAGCTCGGCGCCTTCTGCGGCGTTGGCGTCGCTGTCCGACGAGGCGCGATACAGGATGGTGACAAGCTGCTCACGCGTCAGTACGCCGTTCGGACCGAAGCTTCCGTCGCCGTAACCGTCAACGATGCCCTGCGCACAGGCCCAGCGCACGGCCGCGCCGTACCAGCTGTTCTCGTCCACGTCCCGGAAGGTGCTTCCCTCTGCGGCAGGCTGTCCTGCCATGCGCCAGAGCATTGTGACAACGGACGCGCGGCTGGCGTTCTCATCGGGGGCAAAGCTGTCCTCGCTGACGCCGTTCATCACACCGGTCTTGAGCGCCCACTCCACGTCGGAGCGGTACCAGCCCGTCGTGTTCAGATCGCCGTATTCCGCATAGCTCTTTCCGGTGCTGAGCGCAACAGGAACTTCGGAAGCAGGCTTGACCGTCACAACGAGGTCGTCCTCATCGTCATCATCGTCATAGCTGCTGTAGCCCACTGCATTGATGGTAAAGCGCTCCGTGGCGGAGGGCGTCAGCGCGTGGAAGGTGAACACGGTGAAGTCGCTGCTGTCTGTGCTCACCGTTGACCAGGTGCCGCCCTGCACAACGAACTGCTGCTGATAGTTGTTGCTCCAGATGGAGCCGTCACTGTCGATGCGGAGCGCATTGTAATAATCGTAGTCACCGCTTCTTGCGTAGAGCACCGGGGCATACTCAAAGCCGCTCTGCTTCATGGACAGGTATGCGTTCTCCATGCCGCAGTTCATCAGATACCAGCCATAGTCATCATTGGCAAATACGGGCGTCCACAGGAAGCCCTCGGGCCCGGCGCCCGGCGCCTCGCCGTTCCATTCCGCATTGCCGAGCGCGCCGTCCTGCACGCCGAGCATATAGGTCGTCCCGTCGTCCTCGTAGGTCACAAGATAGCTTGTGTTCTCTTCCACGCCGCCAAGCTGGCCCTCTGCCCAGGTGTCGTCCTGCGCGCCCTTGGCGAGGCTGAGCCTGCGCGCCGCGCCGGAGGTTGCCTCAACAACATAGGAGCCGTCCGCATCCAGACCGTCGATGGTTGCGGTCCAGTCGTTTTCCGCGGTGAGGTCTGCCGTGCCCACGGTTTCGCCGTCGCGGGTGCTGACCGTGAAGGTGACGGCGGCGTTTGCGGGCGCGCTGCCGCTCCAAACCACGCTTGCCGCAGCGGCGGTCTTGCCCGAGCGGACGCCTGCGGGTGCGTTCTCCGGCACCAGCGCCAGCGTTGCCTCCACCATGGGAATCGTTCCGTTGCTGTCGCCCGTTCCGTGCCAGTACTGCGGGCTGGTTTCGCCGATGCGCGCGCTGCCTTGGACCAGCTTATAGTTCGTCGTGTCGGTCAGGGTAACGTCGCCCGAGAGCGCCTCGCCGGGCGCGTCGGAGGCGGCGACGCCGCAGGAACCGCCCTCCAGATAGGCCTTTGCCAGGTTGATGGTGCCGTCGCCGCGCACGGCCGCGCCGCCGCTGCCCTTGTCCGTGTCGGCGGTGGTGTTCGTGGCAAAGCCGCCGACGGCAATCAGGTTGCCCGCGCCGGTGAGCGTGCCGCCGTCGAGAAGGAGCGCGTCGCCGCCGACCGCGGTCAGATTGGATTCTCCGCCGCCATAGACGGCGAGGGTCGAACCGGCGGGGATGTGCAGCGTGCCGCTGACGCGCAGAGCGCTTTGTCCCGTTTCGCCCGTGGGCGCCTCGTCACCGAGAATGTAGGCGTCGCCCTGCAGCGTAACCTCGCCCTCGACGGTTACGACGCTCTCGGCGTTCCTGCGGTTTTCGTCATCGCGCGCGGAGTAGTTCGTGTGGGAGTCGATGCGCGCGTGGTCCAGCGTTGCGCCGTCCATCAGGCGCAGCTGACCGTTGACGGCGGAGCCGTGCAGCCATTCGCCGCCTCCGTAATCGTTGTAGTCCATCGAGAAGCTGCCGTACACCTCGGCGATGCCCTCTAAAATGCTCTGGCGGAGGCTGAGTTTCGCGCCCGCCTCCACGATGACCTTCACACCGCTGTGGATGCGCAGGTTGACCATCGTGAGATTGCAGCCCGCGGGGATGATGAGCGTCTGCGTCGGCTCCTCGCCGTTCGTCAGTGAAATCGTCTCGCCCAGTTCGCCGTAGTTCGGCGT
The DNA here is from genome assembly GCA_024698225.1 of Oscillospiraceae bacterium. GTDB lineage: Bacteria > Bacillota > Clostridia > Oscillospirales > Oscillospiraceae > Hominicoprocola. Next base: position 11,904 of record JAILRK010000048.1, read on the forward strand.
AGGCAGCGCGCCGTGGGAGCCGTACCACGCCTTGATATCCTGCGGCACGGTGACGGTCTCATCCTCGCCGCCAAAGGCGGTGATGTACCAGGGCTCCATGTCGTACATGTACTTGCCGTCCGCCGTCTGTGTGCAGTGCTCGAGCGTCAGCTGCTCGCTCAGGGTCTCGCTGCCGCTGTAGATGGTGAAGGGCAGGGCGTTGCTGTCCGCGCTGCGTCCGCTGCCGTCCTCAATGTGGACGGAAATCTCGTATGCGCCCGCCGCTGCTGCGGTGCCGCTGAGAATGACGTCGCCGTTGAACACGTTGAAGCTCGTGCTCAGGCCGGAGCCCTCCGGCGAAATCGTGATGCAGGACTTCGTGCCGTCAATCTGCAGTTCGCCGCCGTTTTTGAAATAGTCCGGCTTCTGCCAGCTCTCCTCGGGCACCTCGTCGCGCGCGGTGCCCTCCTCGACGAGCGCGTACTCGACCCAGGCGGTCGCCTCGTTTGCGGTGTAGGAGGACGCGCCGGTGGTTGCGCTGGAGACGGCGTCCACGGCGGTTTCCTGCCCGGCAATCATGTTCTCAAAGCTGCCGACCAGACGGACGTAGAGCGTCTGAGCCGCGGGTGCCGTCTCGACCTGCTCCACCGTATAGGAATTGTACCAGCCGTCGCTGACTGTCGTTTTTGCTACGGTGATGGAGCACTCCGTCTGGTCCGGGTTGACAAAGCGGACCGTGTTCTCGCCCTCGCTGAAATCACCGACCTTGCAGAACAGGCTCTGCCCGGATTTGACAAAGCTCCCGTTGTCCACATAGCTGATATAAGAGGAGGTGCTGTAGGTCAGTTTTACATCGTTGAGATACAGCGCCCCATTTGTGCAGAGTGTGGCAATATCCCATGCGTCGTTTTCCAGCTCGAACTTTACGCCGCCATAGTTTTTGTCGTAGCATACGCTCTTATCCTTGTAGCGGAAGGCGAGCGGAGGAATCTCGCTGCCCTGCGCGACGTACACGTCAAAGTCCAGGCTCAGGTCCGGCTTGCCATACGTGCCGCTGTAGTTGCCGCCGTCGTCTGTTCCGACCACGTGGAGCTGATAGGTTCCGTCCCACTGCTGTTCCGCGGTGATTTCCTTCACGGCGTTGGTGCCGTCGCTGTTGAACCACGCGCTTTCTCCGGCGTCTGTAAAGCGCTTGAGTTCACCGTAGGTATGCTGACCGTTCCAGTTTTCCAAGGCTGTATCCGCGCGCG
>JAILRK010000019.1 GCA_024698225.1 Oscillospiraceae bacterium
GGGTCGGCAATGAGCCGCGCGTTGCGCACCTGCTGCATCACGGCCTCGTCCGGGTAGCAGAGACTGCGGAAGCGCGTGTTTTCGCGGCTGCCGAAGAAGGTGGAGATGAAGTTGTCCGGGTCGTTGTAGTCCGCGGTCCAGGTCGCCGTGTAGCAGGCGAGCGCGCCGCTTCTGCGCTGCGCGATGAAGTCCTCATCGTCCAATACCGTAATGTCCGAGCGCACACCGATGCTCTCCCACATGGTAACGGCGAGGCGCAGCAGCGCCACCGTGTTGCGCGTCGAGGAGGAGCTGAGGCTGACGGTCAGGTCGAAGCCGTTGGGGTAGCCCGCCTCCGCCAGCAGCGCGGCGGCCTGCTCGGGGTCGTATGGAATCTCCGCAAGCTCCGGGTTATAGCCGTAGAGCCCGCGCGGGAAAATGCCGTTTTCCAGGCTGCCCCTGCCGCTGTATGCGGCGTCAAGCAGCAGCGGGCGGTTGAGCGCGAGCTGCAGCGCGCGCCGGACGCGCACATCGTTGAGCGGCCGGACGGACTGGTTGAGGGCGATGTAGGAGATGCCGACCTGCTGCACCTTCTGCAGGCGGCTTTGGTAGATGTCGCCGTGGAAAAAGAACTCCGCCGAGCTGTCCAGGTCGTCCAGACTGAGGATGTCCAGCTCGCCGCGCTCAAACATGAGCCGCACGGTCTGCGGGTCCGTGACAAAGCGGAGGTCCAGCCCGTCGCAGCGCGGCGCACCCTTCCAGCAGTTGGGGTTTGCCGAAAGCTGCATGCCGCTTCCCGGCTCCCACGTGTCCAGAATGAACGAGCCGGTGCCGACGGTACAGGCGGGCTCCAGACCGAACCGCCCCTGTGCCGCCTCCGTGCTCTCCTCATCCAGAATGGACGCCCCCGGCATGGACAGGCAGGCAAGAAACGCCTCGTAGGGCTCCGTCAGCGTGACGGAGAACTCCAGTGCGCCCAGCACCGCAAAGCCCGCCAGCTCCGAGACCTCGCCGCGCGCCAGTGCCTCCGCGCCGAGAATGGGCAGGGCAATGTCGCGGTTGCAGGACGCCGGGTGGGTCAGCAGCCGTGTCAGCGTGTAGCGCACGTCGGACGCGGTCAGCGCTGAGCCGTTGCTGAAGGTGACGCCGTCGCGCAGGCGGAAGGTATAGGTGCGCCGGTCCGCGGACACCTCCCACGATTCCGCGAGGGACGGAAGAATCACCGCCGTGCCGTTGTCCGAGGTCTCCGTCTCCACCAGGCGGTCAAAGACGTTCTGGGCGATGGTGTAGTGGATGGTCGTGCATTGGAAATCCACCGTGTCCGGTTCGTCCTCAATGGCGACGAGGTAGGAGGGGCGTTCGGGCTTATGCGTGCCGATGGATGCGTTTTTGGCGGCGGGGGTCCCGCCGGGAGCGCAGCCGGTGAGCTGGAGCAATGCCAGAAGGCATGCCATCAGACCGGCTGTTCGCTTGCGCCAATGAATCGTGTTCATGGTGTTTCCTCCTGTCGGTGACCGGCAGATTTGGACGGCTGCGTTTTGGTTGGACTCTATGAATTTTAGTGTATAAAAATTATTATACCGTTCCGGTGTACATTTTGCAAGATGACAAGGAGGATTGTGCAAATCCTTTTTTGGGGGACAGCGGCGGCGCGGGGGAGGAAACGCACGCCCCGTGCCTTGGAAAGAGGATGCGGCGCGGACAGACTGCCCGCGCCGCGTGGGGCTTCGTTTCATGTGCTCCGCGCAATCGCCTTACGTCGGCCGCAGCGCTGCCGCGTATCGCCCGGAGCCTTTGTGTGTGTGACTGCCGCAGCTTATGCCGCGTTTTGCAGGAAACGCATCATGACCGTGGCGACCTGCGCGCGCGTGGCGTTGGCGCGCGGGGAGAGCGTTCCGTCCAGCCCGTCGATGATGCCGAGGCGCAGCGCCCAGCGCATCGCGTCCACCGCATAGGGGGAGACGGCCTCGGCGTCCGGCCAGCCGGACAGCGTGCCGCCTGTGCCGGTATCACAGCCTGTGTGCTGCGCATACCGGTAGAGGATGGTCACGAGCTCCTGGCGCGTCACCGCGTCGTTCGGACGGAACGCGCCGTCGCTGCCCTTGACAATGTCGGCTTCACTCGCCCAGAGGACGGGGTCGGCAAACCAGTTGTCCGCGTGTACGTCGCTGAAGGGAGAGGCTGCGCCGCTGCGCTTGCCCTCGGCGAGGTTATAGAGCATCTGCGCGACCATGGCGCGGCTCATCGGGTCGTTGGGCGCAAAGCCGTTGCCGGTGCCGTTGAAAATCCCGCGTGCACTCACGTAGTCCACGGCGTCCGCGTACCAGCGCGTGTCCGCAACGTCGGCAAAGCGCTTTGCGTTGTCAACGACGTACAGTGTGCAGTTTTCATCCACGGGAACAATCACACGGCCCGGCTTGCCCATGCGGCTGTCCTTGCGCAGACGCACGCTGCCGTCCGCCTGCTTCTCGTACACAACGACGCCGAAGCTGTCCGTGCCGGTCGGAATTTCGAGGAGGGTGCGCTTTCCGCCGGCCGGCAGCGTCACGCTGAGCGCCGGCGCCTTGTCCACGCTCCGTGCGGCGGGGACGGTGACGGGGAGGACCGCCGGGCTGCCGTCTGCCGACGCAAGCGCCGCCCGGCTGAGCGCGGCGGTCGCGGAGAGCAGGCTCCCGTCCTTGGCAAGAACAGAGGTGACGGTGGTGCCGTCCTCACCGGTTGTGATGACCGTGTCGCTGGCCGCCGTGGTACCGCCGCTGCTACCGCTGCCGCCGCCGCTGCTGCTGCCGCCGCCGCTGGCCGTGCAGACGACGTCGGCGCGGTCACGGACGCGGAGGCGGGCGAAGGGTCCCTCGGGCGCATTGAAGGTGTCGTCATAGGAGGCAAGACCCGTGACGCTTATTTTGCAGCCCACAGCAAGGTTGTCAATCTTGATGTCTGTGGTGATGTAACCGTCGATGAACACGCGGGCGGGCGTGCCGCTGCCGTCCGACACCATGATGGTCTGCACCAGCCCGTTCTCCTTGGCAAAGGAGTCGACCGTGCCGCGGACGGTGACAAGCCTGCCCTGCACGCTGCCGCTCATGAGCTGTGCGGCGGTCACGACGGTCGGTTCGACGGGCTCGCCCTCGCCCAGGGCGGTGATGCTGCTGACCTGCAGCTCCGCCTCGCCCTGATAGAAGTCGGTGCTGCCGCTGATGCGCACCCTGTCGCCGAGCTTGAAATTGCCCGCCACCGGGAAGCAGCAGATGCCGCCCGTCTCATCCTGCACATAGATGCAGTCGAAAAACGCGGTGTCCTTGTCGTAACCGGAGGCGTTGGAGGTGACCACGCCCTCGATTGTGTAGCGGTAGCCCGCCTCGGGTTGCGCCTGGACCTCGGCAATCGGGGTGATGACCACCTCATGGAGCGAGCCGGCGAGGTTTTCGCAGAACTTGTAGTTGGCGTAGTTCTTCAACTGGTCCGTGTCGCTGGCGCCGCTGGACACCGACGCCTGCACCTCGAAGTTGGACAGGAACGCCGCGCCGGAGACGACGATGAGCCCCTGCCCGCCAAGCTGCTCGGTGGCGGTGATGAGCAGACGCTTGTCATTCTCTGCAACGGCGTACTTCGGCACGGTCTCGCCGCCGAGCCCGTCGCCGTCGCTGTCCTTGGAGTAGGTGCTCGCGTGACCGTAGACCGCGGGACTGACCGTTGCGGGCAGCGCGTCCGTCGGCGCGCCGCTGTCGTCCACGGCGTAGATGGACGCGCCGCCGTAATGGCTGAACACCTCGCTGTAGATGCGGTCGTTCGGGTTATCCGCATCCACCACGATGCCGTCCATCAGCGGGTTGTCCATGTTGTAGGTGCTGAAGTACAGGCGCTGCGTCTGCCCGCCGTTGAGTGCGTCGTCATGCGTGGCGTCGTCCGCGATGCGCAGATGCGCGCCCAGCGCCGCCAGCAGCTCGTTCTGGGCTGCCGCCATGTGCTTGACGGCGGGGTCTTCGGTAATCACCTTGTAGTTTTCGTAGTAGTCGGACCAGCCCGCCGCGACGACCACGCCGCCGTTTGCGTTGAATGCCTTGATGGCCGCCAGCTCCGCTTCGGAGTAGCTGCGCGGGTCGCTCTGCGCCGCGGCAAGGCGGCGGGAGGGCGCGGTGAAGACGAGCGCGACGTACTTTTCGTTGTCACAGGCGGCAATCAGCTCGTCCGAGGTCCGCAGCTCGACGGTGCGGACGCCGTAGGTGGCGGCAAGCGCGGCAAAGTTGCCCATGTTGTCCTTGTAGTTGCCGGAGACGTACTCGTTGTAGTGCGAGGCGTCGATGCCGATGTAGACCAGCTTTTCCGCGTCCTGCACGTCAAGGGTGATGTCCTTGGTGTAGGTGAACTCCTTGCCGTTCTGTTCGAGCACGACGGTGACCGTCACGGTCGTGAGCTTGGCCTTCTCGGGCGTGAGAGCGCAGGTCACATCGAGCGTGGCGGAGGCGGGGACGGTTTTCTCCGCCGTGTCGGCGTGCAGCACCTCGCTGCCGTTGGTGGTGTAGACCACGCTCTTGACGGTTGCGGGCGTCGTCTCGCTGTTGAAGAGGGTCGTGGTGAGCGTCAGCTCCTCGCCGGTGACGGGCATCGCCGTGTCGCAGGCAAGGGCGGAGATGCCCAGCTTCAGCGTCTCGCCCACCCACACCGGCGCGGTGACGGCGAGGTCGCCGTCCGCCTCGGTGACGCGGATGTAGTAGTAGCTGTAGTCCGGGTCAAGCGTCGCGCTCAGCGTGCCGGAGGCGAGCTGCGCCGCGTCGGTCCAGCTGTGGGCGACCTTGCCGGAGTTGACGATGACCTCGACCTTGGAGATGGCGTCGCTCTCGTCGGGGTCGGAGACCTGCACGTTGAGCGCCAGCTTGTCCGGCACCTCGGCAAGCTGGCTGCCGAGCGGCTGCCCGTTCACCGTGTAGTACAGCTCAAGGTTCTTGTCCTCGGTGGCGTACATCTTCATGGCGCGCATGGCGGCATAGATGCCCTGCTCCGAGAAATCGTCCGTCAGGATGACGTCGCGGGCGTCGTTGGCGTTGCCCCAGCGCCCCTTGTGGTTGTCCTGGTTGTTGGTCGGCGCGACGTGCCAGCCCTTGTCCAGCGCCATGGTGTACTGCTCGTAGCTGGGGTAGTAACCGCCCTGCCCGATGGGACCCTCGCCGTTGCCGACCTCGACGGTGTAGATGCGGCTGTCCGTCACGGCGTTCCAGTAGCTGAAGTCCTGGAAATTGCCGAAGGTCTTGCCCGGGTGGTTGAACTGGCTGATGGAATTTGCGCCCCGCTCGTCGCACAGCAGGGCGTAGTACGCCTTCATGCCCGCGTCGTCGGTCTTGTTGTTGAGCGTGCTGTTGTTGCGCGAGACGATGCCCGGCGTGCACCAGGTGTTGATGTGTCCGGGACCGCCGGACCAGGTCATCTCGAAGCCCGCCAGCGCAATGACGTTGTGCCCCTCGTCGTTGAACGCGGCGACGGTGCTCTTGTAGCGGTTCCAGATTTCCTGGCTCTCCGCGCTTGCAAGGCTCATGTCGTAGAGCGCGCCCTCGGGGTTGGCGGCGGCGGTGGTGTCAAAGTAGTTGGAGTGGTCGGTGAAGGCGACGAACTGGATGTTCGCGCTCTCCGGCAGCGCGTCGATGTAGGAAAGCGCGGTTTCCAGCGTGCCGGAGCCGTCGGAATAGGTGGTGTGGCTGTGGAGCTGCCCGAAATAGAGCTGCTCCGCCGCCGTGCCGACGGTGAAGCTCCACTGCTTCGTGGCGGTGGCGCCGTCGCCGCGCGTCACGGTGATGCTGACGGTGACGCGCCCGTCCCGCAGCGCCGTCTCGGGTTGGTACGTGACTCTGCCGTCCTTCAGCACCGCGTCGACGGCGGTCCCGTTGAGCGTCATCGTCACGCCGTCGCCGTCCGCCGTGTTCAGCACATCCGCGGCAATCAGCGGCTGCTTGTCATCGCCGGTTTCGGCCTTTGCCTCCAGCGTGACGGCGGTGAACAGCGGGACGTCAAGCACGGTTACGCGCAGCGCGCCGGAATAGCCGCCCGCGTCGCCCGCGTAGCTGACCGTCACGCCGATGCTCAGCTCGTCCGCCTCTGCCGTGACCGCGGCGGGGACGGTAAAGCGGTAGCTCCGGGGGTCCTTCTCGTCCTGCGCCAGCGTCAGCGCCGCGTCGTTGCAGACGGCTGTGACGCCGGCAATCTGCGCCGTGGGCGTCAGGTCGTCCAGCGTGAATGCGCCGCTGTAGTCCGCGTGCCGGGGAACGCTGTCCTCACTCGTGAAGCGGACCGCGGGCACGTTCACCATGCCGTCGAGCAGGGTGACGCCCTCCGCAAGCGGCAGGAACTGCATGGCAAAGATGCTCGCGTCGCTGCTCTTGAAGGTCCAGCCCGAGAAGCTGCCGGAGTAGAACTCCACGCACACGGGCGTGCCGTTGTAGTTTGCGCTCTTGTTGTAGATGACGTAGCCGGGGTCCTGCGCCTTGAGATACCACAGGCCCGTCTCGCCGAGCGTGTCGGCGAGGAAGAGCTCCTCCTTGTCGTTCGTGGTCAGGTATTTCCCGCCGGTGCAGAAGGTGTAATAGCCGTTCTCAATGCCGACGGTGAAGACGTAGGCGCCGTTGTCCGGACATGCCTTGCCGTCCGTGACGGCGGTGGGCACGCTGGACAGGGAGGTGCCCAGCCCGCTTTCGTCGATGCCGAAGCTGCCGCCCGCCGCGGCGTTGTAGATGACGACCTGCGCGCCGTCGTTGAGCACCTTGTCCCACTGGATGCCGCCGCCCGTCTGTGCGTCGGCGGGGTCCACGGGGATGAACTGCATCCCGTAAGCGCCTTCCGCCGGGGCGTGGAAATAGGCGGAAAAGCCGCTGTAGTATTCCAGATACGCGGGCGTTTCTCCGTTGTTGACCGTGTGGTTCGCCACGTAGAAGGTGCTGCTTTCCCCGTTGCAGACGCTCACGTCCCACGCGGCGGCGGCTGCGGTTTCACTGAGGGCAAACTTTGCGTTGAGCACACCCTTGCTGTTGGTGTAGGTCTCGCAGCCCATCTTGTTTTTGCCGTTGGAGAAGCTGTAGACGCCCTCGCTCAGGGACACGGTCCACACCATCGTGTCGGTGAACACCGGCTTGCCGTCCTGCCAGAGGAGGTCCACGGCCTCCAGCTTGTTGCCGCTGAGCTTGGCGTTCACCGCCTTGCTGTTGCCGGGGTTGTAGATGAGCACCGTGCTGCCGTCCGTCAGGTCGGAGAGCGCGGCGATGGCGCCGCTCTGCGTCGGCGCGGACTCCGCCTCGGCAATGCTGCGGAAGCTGACGGCGTAGAGCCCGGTCTTGCCGGTGTTCATGCTGTAGGTGGTGAAATTGCCGTTGTAATACTCCAGATACTGCGAAACGTCGCTGCCGTTTTTGCTGTAGACGGCGGCCTTGTTCTTGAGATAGAACAGACCGCTGCCCGCGTCCTCCGCCAGCCAGAGCGCGTAGTCGCTCTTCTCGGCTGCAAGCGAGAGGTTGTTGCCCGTTGCGGCGGAGGTGAGATATGCGCCGTCGTGCGTGAAGTACAGGCTGCCGTCCGCCTCCACGCCGACGGTGAGCGCGGCAATGTCGCTCCCGGCGATGCTGCCGTCCGCCGCCGGGGTCGCTGCCGTTCCGGCGAGTCCTTTTCCGTTGGAGCCTGTGGCTGCGCTCAGCGCTGCGTTGTTCCCGTCGTTGAAGATGGCGACTGTGGCGCCGTCTGCCGGCAGGCCGGACAGCGCGGCAGTTCCCTGGGTGTCTGCGCCGCCCGTATCTGCGAGCGCGGACATCGGCAAAAGCGATGCCGCCATCACAAGGGCAAGCGCCATGCTGAGGAGTTTGCGTCCGGTGGTTGCTTTCATGGCGAGATACCTCCTTTGCAAAATATAGGTAAATTCAGATTACCACCATATCGGACCAACACGCAAGCGGTTCTGAAAACTTTGGCGCATATTACAGTTTTATGTACAAAAATTGTGCAGTACGACGTGAAACGATTTTCACCGGAGAAAGCGCTTCGTTCAACTTGACAAGAAGCGCCTTCCTTTGGTATGGTAGGGAAAACGAAGGAAAGAGGGGGATGCGCTTGGGAAGGGGAACGGTTACGGCGTCCCGGCGGCGCACGTTTGCCGTGCTGCTGGCGGCGGCGCTGGCGTTTTTTGGCGTTCGCGCTTTGGTTGCGCCCGCGCCGGAGGACGCCGCCGCGCCGACGGGCGACTATGTCACGTACGAGAACGCGCGCGTGACGCAGATTCTCTCCGACACGACGGAGCCGGACCTGACGGCGGGGGCGGGCAGCCGCGGCGAGCAGATGCTTTTGGCGGAGGTGCTGACCGGCCGGTTTGCGGGGGAAACGCTGCTGACGTACAACTATGTCAGCCCCCTGTACGGTGCGCCGCTCGCCGTGGGTGACGGCTGCACGCTGACCGTCTCGGTGTACGCCGACGGTGAGCACCGCGCCACGGTCTATGAGTATAACCGCGCCTGGGGCGTCGCCGCGGTGCTGCTGGCCTTCCTGCTCGTCACGGTGCTCATCGGCGGGAAGACCGGCGCGCGCTCGCTGTTGGGGCTTGTGTTCACGGTGCTGTGCATTGTCTACCTGTTTTTCCCGGCGCTGCTCGCCGGTGCGCCGACGATTCCCGCCGCCTTTTTGCTCTGCGCCTACGTTGCGGCGGTGTGCTTTGCGCTGCTTGGCGGCGTGGAGAAAAAGACCGTCTGCGCCCTGCTCGGCACGGTGTCCGGCGTGGCGCTGTCGCTGCTGTTCGCCCTGCTTGCCCAGTGGCTTTTGCGTGTGGACGGTCTGCGCGTCGCGGATGTTGAACCGCTGCTGCAGCTCCGCCAGACGGGCACGCCCATCGGCCTGAGCGGACTGCTTGCCGCAGGCGTCGTGATTGCGGCGCTGGGCGCGGTCATGGACGTGGCGATGAGCCTTGCCTCCGCGCTTGCGGAGGTGCGCGCCGCGGACCCGACGCTCACGTCCCGGGCGCTGTTCCGCTCCGGCATGAACATCGGGCGCGACATGGTCGGCACGATGACCAACACGCTGATTCTTGCGCTGCTCGGCGGCAGTCTGGTGCTGCTGCTCTACCTCTACACGCTTGCGCCGAACCGCAACCAGTTTCTCAGCTCCGCCTTTCTCGCCTGCGAGCTGGTCAGCGGCGTCTCCGGCAGCATCGGCGTGATGCTCTCCGTCCCAATCACCGCCGCCATTTGCGCCGCCGTCTACGGGCGGGAGAAGTGAAAACAAAAGGCATCCGGCAGCGCTTCACGGAGCGCTGCCGGATGCCTTTGCACGCGGCGCTATATGATTTCGTTCACCGGCACCGCGTTGTAGACGCGGTGCGTGACGCTGCGGATGGCGAGGTTGGCGGCGAGCAGGTTGTCGCGGTCGTCCTCTGCGACGTCGATGTGGTACACCTCGCGCAGCCGCTCCTCCCGCCGCGCCATCAGCCGCGGGTCGAGGCGGGTCCAGCCCAGAACGGGGTACTCCGCCGTCCGCCAGACCCGATAGCGGACCGCGCGCTCATTGAGCGCCGCCTCCACGCGGCGGAATTCCTCCCTGTCGTTGGAGATGTAAACCGTCAGCTCCCGCTCCATGCTGCGCCTCCTCTCGTTTGTCTGTGTCCTATCATACCACCGGAGGGCGAACTTGTCCACCGTGATTGACAGGGCAGGGGGGTTGTGGTACACTCGCCTGTGAATTGTCCGATGCGCTCCGGCGGCTGCAGCGGACCGACAGAGACACAAAAGGGGAAGCATCATGGAGCAACCGAATCACATTGAAGTAAGAGGCGCGCGTGTCCACAACCTGAAGAACGTCGACGTGGACGTGCCCCTTCACAAAATCGTCGGCGTGGCGGGCGTTTCCGGCTCGGGAAAGTCGTCGCTGGCGCTGGGCGTGCTGTACGCGGAGGGGTCAAGGAGGTATCTGGAATCCCTGTCAACCTACACGCGGCGGCGGATGACGCAGGCGTCGCGCTCGGACGTGGACGAGGTGCGCTACGTGCCCGCGTCGCTGGCGCTGCGCCAGCGTCCCGGCGTGCCGGGCATCCGCTCCACCTTCGGCACGGGCACGGAGCTGCTCAACAGCCTGCGCCTGATGTTCTCACGCCTCGCCTCGCACCGCTGCCCGAACGGACACTATGCGCCCCCGGGATTCCAGGTGGCGCTGATGCAGGAGATTGTCTGCCCGGAGTGCGGCGCGCGGTTCTACGGCCCCGGCGCCGAGGAGCTGGCGTTCAACTCGCAGGGCGCGTGCAAAAGCTGCGGCGGCACGGGCAGCGTGCGCACCGTGGACCGCAGCACGCTGGTCCCGGACGAGAGCCTGAGCATCGACGAGGGCGCCGTCGCGCCGTGGAACTCGCTGATGTGGTCGCTGATGACCGACGTCTGCCGCGCCATGGGCGTGCGGACGGACGTCCCCTTCCGCGACCTGACGGAGGCGGAGAAGGAGATTGTCTACGACGGACCGATGGAGAAAAAGCACATCTTCTACCGCCCGAAGAAGGCGGACACCGCGACCGCCGGAGAGATGGACTTCACCTATTACAGCGCCATGGCCACCGTGCGCAACGCGCTGAACAAGGTCAAGGACGAAAAGGGCATGAAGCGGGTGGAGAAGTTCCTCAGAGAGGACGTCTGCCCCGCGTGCCGGGGCACGCGCCTGTCCGAGCAGGCGCGCGCGCCGCGGCTGCTGGGCATCTCCCTCGCGCAGGCCTGCGAAATGACGCTGACGGACTCCGTCGACTGGGTCAGACGGGTGCCGGACGCCCTGCCGGAGGAGATGCGCCAGATGGCGAAGAACATCTGCGAGTCCTATCTTGAGGTTGCGGAGCGGCTGATGGAGCTCGGGCTCGGCTATCTGACGCTGGACCGCGCCACGTCCACGCTGTCCACCGGCGAGCGGCAGCGCATGTTTCTGGCGCGGGCGGTGCGCAACCGGACGACAGGCGTGCTCTACGTGCTCGACGAGCCGTCCATCGGGCTGCATCCCGCCAACATCGTCGGGCTCAACGGCGTGATGCACGACCTGGTCCGCGACGGCAACTCCGTCCTGCTGGTCGACCACGACACGCAGGTCCTGCGCGCGTCGGACTGGCTCATCGAGATGGGCCCGGAGGCGGGTGCGAAGGGCGGCAGGGTCATCGCCGAGGGCACGGCGGAGACGCTTGCGGCGAGCGACGCCTCGGTCATCGGGCCGTACCTCAGCGGCAGCCGGAGCGCCGCCGACGCGCGCGCGGCGACGCCCTTTGCGGACGGCGCCATCTGCATGGAGACCGGGCGCATCCACACGGTACGCCCGCTGTCCGTGCGCATCCCGAAGCGGGCGCTGACGGTCATCACCGGCGTGTCCGGCTCCGGCAAGACGACGCTGGTGCTCGAAAGCCTTGTCCCCGCGCTGGCGGCGCTGTGCGGCGAGGGAACGCTGCCGGAGCACGTGAAGCGCATCGAGGCCGAGGGCATCCGCCACGTGAAGCTGATTGACGCGACGCCCATCGGCATCAACGTGCGCTCCACGGTCGCCACCTATGCCAACGTGCACGACGAGCTGCGCAAGCTCTACGGACGCACGAAGGAGGCAAAGGAGCAGGGCTGGCGCGCGGGGGACTTCTCCTACAACACCGGCGCGCTGCGCTGCCCGGTCTGCGACGGGACGGGCGTCATCTCGCTGGACGTGCAGTTCCTGCCGGACGTGGACGTCCCCTGCCCGGAGTGCCGCGGCTCGCGCTACGCCAAGGCGGCAAAGCGCCTGCGCTACCGGAACAGGGCGGGGGAGGAGCGCTCCCTGCCGGAGCTGATGGACATGGACGTCAACACCGCGCTGGGCTTCTGCCGCGACATGAGCACCGTGCGCGGGCGGCTGGAGACGCTGCGGGAGCTCGGGCTCGGTTATCTGACGCTCGGGGAGGAGACGCCGGGGCTCTCCGGCGGCGAGGCGCAGCGGCTGAAGCTCGCCTCCGAGCTGGGCAGACAGCAGGACGACACGGTCTTCGTCTTCGACGAGCCGACCATCGGCCTGCACCCGAAGGACGTTGAGACCCTGCTTGCCGTCTTCCGCACGCTGATTGACCACGGCGCAACCGTCGTCGTCATCGAGCATGACCTTGACGTGATTCGCTCCGCGGACTACATCGTTGACATGGGTCCGCAGGGCGGCGAGGCGGGCGGCAGAATCGTCGTCTGCGGCACCCCGGCGGAGGTCAGGGCCTGCAGCGAGAGCGTGACCGGGCGCTTCCTGTAACCCCGCTCAGCACAGCTCCGGCTTCACCGTGCTGCCGTGCTTGTCCGTATACACGCGGAACTTCTGGGGGATGCTCTCCTCCAGCTTGTCCACGTGCGAGATGATGCCCACCAGGCGGTTGCCCTCGGTGAGCTGCTGCAGCACGCTGATGACGTTGTCCAGCTTGCCGTCGTCCAGCGTGCCGAAGCCCTCGTCGATGAACAGCGTGTCCAGCCTCTGCCCGCCGGCATGGTTCTGCACCACGTCGGACAGGCCCAGCGCCAGCGCCAGCGAGACCATGAAACCCTCGCCGCCGGAGATGCTGGCGGAGGGGCGCTGCTTGCCCGTGGCGACGTCCAGCACCTCAATCTCCAGCCCCGCCTTGGTGTTTTTGCGCTGTACGGTAAGGGAGTGAATCAGCTCAAAGCGGCCGCCGGTCATGATGTTCAGCCGGCGGTTTGCCATCTCCAGCACCTCCCGGAAGATGGCGCCCATGACGAAGGTGGAAAAATTCAGCTTGCCGCCCTCGCTGTTGGCGCCCTTTGCC
>JAILRK010000064.1 GCA_024698225.1 Oscillospiraceae bacterium
GGCGTGTTCAATCTCATAGGAGTAGTACTGGTTCATCGTTTCGCTCTGCATCGTCACGCCCTTTTCGGTCTGCCTCGTATAGTAGGCGTAGACATCGCAGGTGCTGTCGATGGTCGGGCGCTGCTGTGCATCGTACTGCACGAACACGGGCTCGGCGCTCTCCTGCTCCTTCCCGCGGCCTGCGTCCTTCACGATGGCATAATACAACACGTGGTCCGCCGGAACCGCCTCGAATTCCAGTGCAAACGGCTCGTAAAACATGCCACCCTTCACACTGGGGACCGGTTGGTCCATGTCGGGGGAATAGCGCACGCTCACCGCATCACCCTTCATCTGCGTGCCGTTGCCCATTGCTTTGACATAGTACGCCCATGCCACCGTCGGTTTTGCAACGATGACCGGCGTCCCGCTTTCCTGATACAGTTGGTAGTCCTGCTCCTCCGGCGGGTCCTCGCTCAAATTGCAGTCATTCTCGACGATGGCGTAGTATACGCTGCAGTCCGCCGGAATTCCCTGAAACGACAGGGCAAAGGGCTCGGAGAATTCGTTTTCCGTTGTACCGAAGGTCGGCGTCTCCATGTCGGCGGAAAAGCGCTTTGAGACACTCTCGCTTTTTGCAGCGCCCTTTTCACAGTACGCCTCCACGGTGCAGCTCCCGGTAATGAGCGGCGGCTCGGCAGGCACATACAAGGCATAGTCCGGCTCCTCCTGCGAGGGTCTGCCGTCGTAGGATTCGTATTCATCCACAAAACGATAGCGCACGCCCCAGCCCTCCGGAACGTCTGCGAACTTCAGGTAGAACGGTTCCTGGAAATACCCGTCCTCATTCACTGCGTCCCCCGTGTCGAACACCGGCGCCGGCACGGTCCGGTATGCCTTGACAGAGAGGCTGCACGCGCTCTCCTCAAGGTCAAACCAACTGTGTGTCTTCACATCCGCATACATGCCGGTGAAATAAAACTCGTCAAAGCGGACGGTGTACTCCCCCGCTTCCTCCACAGAAAAATACAGCGCATAGTCATACTCCCCCCAGCGGACGTCAATCCAGAGGGATTCGGATACCGCCTCCTCCGCGTCATTGTAGACGCAGACGGAGCCATAGTACGTTTTTCCCGTCAGCCCGTTCACCTCCAGCGCATACAGGCCCGCTTCCGTGAGCGTCAGGGCGCACTCTGCCCCCTGCTGCGTCAGCGTCAGCACAAGACCGTCTCCGCTCGGGTCCTCCAGCACGGGAATTGCGGGACTCTCCACCGGCGTTTCGGTCTGTCCCCCTTCAACTCCGCCACCCGTCTCGCCGCCGAGAAGCTCCAGCGCGGGCGCGGCGACGGCAGACCCCGGCGGTTCGTCCGGCGTCTGCTCTGCTGTGTCTCCTTCCGGCTGCCCGGTCGGCGCTTCGGCGGCAGCCGCGTCCGTGTCGGCGGCCTCTGTCTCTGCCGGCGCCGTCTCCGCCGGCGCCGCGTCGGTTGGCTCCGTGTCGGCGGTTTCCGCCTCCTTCGGAGCCGTGTCGGTCGCCTGTTCGAGCGTCGTTGCCGTCTCCCCCTCCGCATGGGCGGCGCTGAGCGGCAGATAGCTCAGCTCACCGCTGAGCATCACAAGCGCCAGAAACAGCGACAGTGCTTTTCTTGCCAGCTTTTTCATGTGGGCACCTCCTTGGTATCGGTGGTCCGTTACAGTTTATTTCGATTCTGTTCTTTTCGTTCTGTTCTCTTCCGGTTCACTCGTATTCCTTCCAGCGTGCAAGCAGCGCCTCGCCGAAGCCGCCGTGGTGCTGTTCCAGCCGTCCGGCATAGTCGACAAAGGCACGGCACATCAGCGGGTGCGTCGTGGCAAAGGTGAAGGGCTGCCCGGACTGACAGACAATCAATGACGTGCGATTCGAGGTGAGCAGCCGGATGCGTGTAAAGGGCGACTCCTCCAGCGGATAGATGCGGTAGCCCCCCTCCCGCTTCGACAGGTCCAGTGCAGCGCGCAGATGCGCATCGTACTCCTGCGGCGTGTAAAACAGGTCTGCATAGACGGTGTCCACCGCCACGCTGTGTGCGGCAAGCGCTTCGGCCGTGGGCAGCGCAATGCATTCGTGCAGCGCGCCGTATGCCAGCCGTTCGCGCAGCAGCTCCCGCCGTTGCGTCCAGTCGGCAAGCACCCTTCGCATCTTCTCCTCCGGCAGCGCCGAACGGCACAGAACGGACTGCAGCAGAGCCTCCGGCATCGTACCAAGAGAGATGGAGCGCGTGAGCAGGTGCATCTCCCGGTCCCTGCGCATGCTCGGCATTCTGTCGGTACCGTCGCCGGGACTGAGCTTCAGCAGGGGCCGGCAGTCCGCAAGCAGCGCGTCATACAGCGCGGCGCAGTATGACAGACCGTCCGCATCGGTCACGTAGTGATAGCGCGCGTCGCTCTCTCTGTGCGCCGCACAGGTGCAGGTGATGCAGGCGCTGTCCGGCGCAAGCAGCAGCGTGTGGGAAAAGCGCTCGCCGCCGCGCCTGAGACTGTACCAGCTCTCGATTCCGCCGGAGAGATACAGTGGCATCCAGCTCCGAATTGCGCCAAGCATCTCCTCCAGACCCCGGTCAATGTGATGAATGATGCAGATTCTGCCACCGCCCCCGACATAGGCGCTCATCAGGGACGCCCAGCGCAGCCCGAACGCCCGGTCGCCGAGCAGCCACGCCATGTTCTGGTCCGAATAGAGCCGCAGTTCCTTCTGCCCACTGCGAATCGCCTCGCCAAGGAAGCGCAGAACCGCGCGTTGCAGTCCCGCAGGACCGTCATAATATGCGGCGCAGTCGTCCTCCGGCGCCGGCACCGCCGCCGGAGGCAGCGGGGGCTTTCTCTCCGGCGCAAAGGCGTCCATGCCCTCCAGAAGGCTCTCAATCAGCGAGGTGTCAACCGCGCTGAACGCCCGCAGCCAACCCTCCAGAAAGCGCGCGCACTCGTTCCTGCCGCCAAGCATCTCCTGGGACACACCAATGCGCCGCCCAAGCTCCGCCGTGCGCCCCAGCGCACAGATGCGCTCTGACAGCGCCACGGCAATCGCCTCAATAATCGGGTGGTTCATCTGCGGCACCCGCACGCCGCTGCGGTACTTGGCGACCAGCGAGGCGTCCACGTTCACCGTGCGCGCAAGCCGCGCGGCAGATACGTCCGCCAGCTCCATCGCGTCCCCCAGCCTGCCGGCAAAGCTGCTCGCGCTCTGTCTCGGTTTGGGTGCGTTCTTCTTGCTCTCCACCTCAACCTGTCCCTCGTAGAGCCAGGCGGAGACAGCGGCGCACAACTCGCTGCCCTCCGTCGTCTCCGCTGCACCCACCCGCCGGCGCAGCGCGTCAAGCGCGTTTTTCTCTGCCGCGCAGGCGCAGATGGCATGCGTCAGGCGCTCCGCTGCGCGCCGCCCCGCGTGCGGCGTGCGGCTGCCCCTGCGCAAATGTGAGATATAGGAACGGTCATACCCGCCGCAGCGGGCAAACTCACCGTCGCTGCAGCAGCAGACCTCCGTCAACAGCACATTAAAGCGTTCTGTAAACATGTTTTCCTCCGGTTGGTGTTCTCTCACAAAAGATATCCGTAATATGATGGTAAACTCATTCATATTTAATATAGCACATGGCTCTCTGTCAATGAATAGTGACAGTTTGTTTGTCCTGTGACATTTTTTGACACACCGGCGGAACGTGCCGGCGAAAAAGGGCAAGACATTCGCGCAAAGCTGTGGTATACTGTGCAACAACGAAACACAGGGGAGGACAAAAGCTTGGACATTCGTTTGGAGCTTGCAGCGGTTGACCACAAGGCCTGCGTGGAGATGCTGCTGCCGCTGCTCGTGGCGCACTGCGCGGCGAAAACACAGCCCAACGCGCTGGACCGCTTTCTCGCGGGACTCGGCGCGGAGGCGGCGGACGCGGCGGGCGCCGTGCTGGAGAGAATGAACACGGAGGAAAAGGACAAGGCGGTGGTCTGGCTGGTCTCCGCACACGAGGAGCGGATGCGCAATTCCGCCAACCGTCACCTTGCGGCGCTGTTCGGCGCGCCGATTGTCCGCGTCGGGCGTTTTCTCGCCGTGGACCGCCCCGGCAGCGACCTGACGCTGCGCGCCGCACAGGTGGCAATCGACTATCCCGCGCTGCTCAGGCACCCGCTCGTGACGGACGGCGTGGAGCGCCTCGGCGGGGACAACCTTGTGCTCAAGGGCGCGGCGAAGCTGGTGCTCCGGCTCGGCACACACCTGTCGAACGAAAGCCTTGAAAAGCAGGGCATCCTGCTGCTCAACTCCGAGCCGGTCCGTCAGCGGCTGACCACGGTGATGCAGGACGCGGTGCGTCAGGCGGGGCTGGCGGTCACCGTGCAGGACGTTGCCGCCGAGCCGGACGGGACCGCCCCGCTTGCCGCTGCCGCGGACGACGCCTTCGGCGAACGGCTGATGGCGGAACTGCAGCAGGAGGTCGCGCGCAGACGCGGCTGAACGCAGCGCCCGCCGAAGGCCCGAAAAAAAACGCCCCTTCCCATCGGAAGGAGCGTTTTTTGATTCGGGTTCGTATCAGACGTCTACGCCGCCGTCCACGCGGATGAGCTGACCGTCGATAAAGGAGGAGTCGTCCGTCGCAAGGAACAGCGCCGCCTTGGCAATCTCGCTGCCCTCGCCGATGCGGTGCAGGCAGGTGCGGTCAACCATCGGCTGGAACACGTCCTCGCCGCCGACCGAGGCGAGCATCGCCGTGCGGATTGCGCCGGGACAGATGCCGTTGACGTGGATGGTGGGGGCAAGCTCGTTCGCCATCGCCTTGGTCAGGCCGACCATGGCGTGCTTGCTGGTGACGTAGGCCACGAAGCCCCAGTGCGCCGCCCAGCCCACGATGGACGCCACGTTGATGATGTGCCCGCCGCCCTTTTCCTTCATCACGGGCGCGACCTTCTGGCTGAGCATCAGCGCGCTGGTCACGTTGATGTTCATGTCCGCCATGAATTCCTCTGCCGTGATGTCGGGGAACTGCGTCAGGCAGAGCATGCCTGCGTTGTTCATCAGCACGTCCACCGTGCCGTATGCCGCCATCGTGGCGTCATAAATCGTCTGAGCGTAGTCCTTGTTCGCGGCGTCGGCAATGACGTAGATGGCCTCGCCGCCGTCTGCCTTGATGTTGTCCACAACCTCTTTGGCGCGCTTTTCGTTGCGTCCCGTGACAACGACCTTTGCGCCCTCCTTTGCGAACAGATACGCGGTGTCGCGCCCCATGCCGGAGGTGGAGCCTGTGATAATTGCTACCTTTCCGTCCAATTTGCCCATGCTGTTTGCCTCCTCTTTATCATTTGCGCAAGATTGCACATTTTAATCGCTATCATTTATTTTTGTAAACTATTATACCCTATTTTAAATGGTCCTTTTGAATTTGTCAATTGCCACTTGCGTAAGCGCGCAGTTTTCGTTATAATGCAAAAAACGGTTTCTGACCGGAACCCGGCAGAGCGGGAGCCGCACACAGGCGAAAACACAAGGAGGGGCGCACCATGAGACGCAAGGACCGCGAGATAACCGACCTCGCCGCGATTGAGGAGATTCTCAGGGCGGCACGCATCGTCCACCTCGGTCTGGTGGATGGGACCATGCCATACGTCGTGCCGCTGCACTACGGCTACACCCTTGCAGACGGAAAACTGACGCTTTATATGCACGGCGCGCGGGAGGGGCATAAGCTGGACCTGATTCGCGCCAACCCCAACGCCTTCGTTGAGATTGACACCGACGAGGAGCTGATTTCCGGCGGGGACAACGCCTGCAGCTACGGCGCTTCCTACGCAAGCGTGATGGGCAGCGGCCACGCCATGCTCGTGGAGGACCCGGAGGAAAAGGTGCGAGGGCTGAACGTCCTCATGCGCACGCAGACCGGGCGCAGCTTCCCCATCACCGCACAGATGGCGGCGGGCGTCGCCGTGATTCGCGTGGACGTTGACTCCTTCAGCGCCAAGCGCAAGCCGAAGCCGCAATAAGAAAAACACTGCTCAGAACGCACGTCTGCGTCGTTCTGAGCAGTGTTTTGTGATTTGTTATCGGTGCAGGCAGACCGCGACGGCGGGCTCACGCTGGATGCCCGGTCTCCCCCACTGGCGCTCCAGGCGGCGCACCTCCGCGCGGTAGAGCACGAGCAGAATCACATCGGCAAAGGCCCATGCGATGGGGTTGCCCAGACACACGGCGAAATAGCCGAGCCGGTTCACCAGCGCGAAGACCACGATGGCACGCGCCAGCAGCTCCGCAAGCCCCGCGCTCATCGCCTGTTTGGAAAAGCCCATGCCCTGCAGGCTGTTGCGGAAGATGAAGACGATGGCGAGCATCGGATACGCCGCGCCGTTGCACACGAGGTAGCGCTGCACGTTTGCCAGAATCGCGGCGTCCGCGCCGTCGAGGAAGAACGCGGCAACCCTGCCGCCGAGGAAGTAGTTGAACGCCAGCGCCAGCGCGCAGTAGCCAAAGGTGACGACCGTAATCGCGGTGACGCCCTTGCGGATGCGCGGCAGGTCCCTTGCGCCGAGGTTCTGCCCGGCATAGGTCGCCATGGTCGCGCCCACGCTGTCCAGCGGCACGGAGACGAGCATGTGTACCTTCGTGCCCGCGGCAACGGCGGCGACCACCGCCGTGCCGAGGCTGTTGACCGCGCCCTGGACCATAATCGTGCCCACGGCGGTGATGGAGAACTGCGCGCCCATCGGCACGCCCACGCCCGCAATCATGCGCATGCGGCGAGGGTCGGGGCGCAGGTGCTCGCGGCTGAGGTGCAGCAGCGGCACGCGAAGGCGCATATAGACCAGGCAGGCGAGGCCGGAGAGCCCCTGCGAGAGCACCGTGGCAAACGCCGCGCCCTCCACGCCCATGCCGAGCCGACCCATGAACAGCGCGTCCAGCGCGATGTTGCCCAGCGCGGCGGCAATCAGGAACAGCAGCGGGGTGCGGCTGTTGCCCAGCGCGCGCAGCACGCCGGAGCTGAGGTTATAGAGGATGGTCGCGCCCGCGCCGAGAAAGACGATGGAGATGTAGCGGTACGCCTCGTCAAAAATCTCCGCCGGGGTCTGCATGATGCGCAGAATGTCGTCCGTGCAGAACAGGGCGACAAGCGTGACGAGCGCCGTGGACAGCAGCCACAGCCAGACGAGCTGACCTGCGCGGCGGCGCACCTCGTCGTGGTCGCCTGCGCCGAAGCTCTGCGCGATGGGGATGGCAAAGCCGGAGCACATGCCCAGCGCAAAGCCCATCACCAGAAAGTTGAGCGAACCGGTGGAGCCGACGGCGGCAAAGGAATTGACGCCGAGGATGCGCCCGACAAGGATGCTGTCGGCGATGTTGTAGAATTGTTGGAACAGGTTCCCGAGCAGCAGCGGCAGGCAAAACGTCAGGATGCGGCGAATCGGGGAGCCCGTGGTCATATCTTGTGTCATAGAAAACTGATTGTTCCTCCCGTTGAGTTTCAATTGATTTTACCCGTTTCGCCGCGGATTACAAGAGCAAAAGCGCCCAAAATTTTGGGCGCTTTTTCCAATTTATTTGGCACGATTTTGTGCGTTTCGCCAAGTTCGCACCCGGGTTCACTCGCCCGGATTGCTGCGCAGAATCTTGCCGATGTTCCAGGTGTGCGCCGCCATGCGCGCCGCCTCCAGGCGCTGTGCCGGCGTGTCGAAGGGGAACTGCCCCGTCTGCGCGCCGCAGTCCATGCACATGGCATACCAGCACCAGCCGTTCTCCTCCTCAAGCAGGCCCGCGCCGCCGCAATAGGGGCAGTCCTGCAGGGTGTTTTCCTCATAGATGTCCATGCTACGTCTCCTTATCCAAATTGTGTTCTGACTCTGGCGTTCAGCTTGCTGTAGATGCGCGTGCGGAACCACGGCTCGGCGGAGCGCTCCACCGCCTCGTCCGGTGCAAACCAGGCAAGGGCGCTGTTTTCGTCCGCCTTGACGCGCAGCGGCTCGTTGGGGTCCGCCTCAAGCAGATAGGTGAGGTTGAGGTGCAGGTGCGAGGAGACGTACGCCCCGTGCTTTTCATGCCCGTCCACCGAAAGAATCTCCACGGAGAACACCTCCGGCGTGACCGGACGCACGCGCGCCAGTCCGCTCTCCTCCCGCGCCTCGCGCAGCGCCACGGCAAGCAGGTCGGTCTCGCCGTCGGCGTGCCCGCCCAGCCAGGACCACGAGCGATAGAGCCTGTGATAGCACATGAGCACGCGCTCCCGCTCCGGGCTGACAATCCACGCCGACGCCGTCAGATGTGCCGCGGGGTTCTCCCGCGTCCACAGGTCCTCGCCGCTGCGCAGTCTGCGGATTATCTCCTGCGCGTCCCGCGCCTCCTGCTCGTTGTACGGCGCATACGCCTCCAGCGCGGCGGCAAGCGCCGCGCTCGCCGGTTCTCTGCCGTTCATCCGTCCGCCTCCCGCCGTTGCGGCTCAGTACAGGGGGTGCTTCTCGCACAGCTCGTCCACGGTGGAGAGAATCTCGCCGCGGCTGATGTCAAAGGCAAAGACCGCCTTGAGAATCAGCTCGCCCACCACGCGCATATCCGCCTCGTCGAAGCCGCGGGTCGTGACGGCGGGCGTGCCGATGCGGATGCCGGAGGTCTCCGTCACGGGACGGGGGTCGCCGGGAATGGCGTTCTTGTTCACGGTGATGTGGACGCGGTCAAGCCGGTCCTCCAGCTCCTTGCCGCTGATGTCCAGTCTGCGCAGGTCCAGCAGCATCAGGTGGTTGTCCGTGCCGCCGCTGACCAGGTCGATGCCGCCCTCCGTCAGCGTTTCGGCAAGCACCTTCGCGTTTCGGACAATATGCGTCTGGTAGATCTTGAATTCGGGGCGCAGCGCCTCGCCCATGGCAACCGCCTTGGCGGCGATGATGTGCATCAGCGGGCCGCCCTGCGTGCCGGGGAACATGGCGCGGTCAATCCGGGCGGCAATGTCCTCGTTGTTGGTCAGGATGATGCCGCCGCGCGGGCCGCGCATCGTCTTGTGCGTGGTGGTGGTGACCACGTCCGCATAGGGCAGCGGGTTCGGGTGCTCCCCCGCCGCAACCAGCCCGGCGATGTGCGCCATGTCCACCATCAGGTACGCCCCAACGCTGTGCGCGATGTCGGCAAAGCGCTCAAAGTCGATGATGCGCGGATACGCCGAAGCACCCGCAATGATCATTTTCGGCTTGTGCTCCTCCGCCAGCCGGCGGACCTGGTCGTAGTCGATGCGCCCGGTCTGCGGGTCCACGCCGTAGAACACGCTGTTGTAGAACTTCCCCGAAAAGCTCGCCTTGCTGCCGTGGGTCAGATGTCCGCCGGTGGAAAGGTCCATGCCCAGAACGGTGTCGCCCGGACGGCAAAGCGCGAGATACACGCAGAAATTCGCCTGAGAGCCGCTGTGCGCCTGCACGTTGGCAAAGCCGGCGTGGAAAATCTCCTTGGCGCGCTCAATGCAGATGCGCTCCGCAATGTCCACGTACTCGCAGCCGCCGTAGTAGCGGTGCCCGGGATAGCCCTCGGCGTACTTGTTCGTCAACACGCTGCCCATGGTCGCCATGACCTCGGGGCTGACGATGTTTTCTGAGGCAATCAGCTCGAGATTGTTCTGCTGGCGTCTGTATTCCAGCGAGAGCACCCGGGCAATCTTAGGGTCCTTTTGTTCGACAATGGCAATGTTCTCCTTGAGCATGGCGTACCTCCTGCTTGATGTTCGTTTGTCGTCTGTCTTTATACCACGGCAAGCCGGTACGGTCAAGCGTATTCCGCATTTTCCCCCGTCAAACTGCCTGAAGCGTGCCGTCGGAGGAAAATTGTTGTTGACAATCGTCGGTTGTTAGTGTAAACTAACTACAGGATGGTCAAGAACTGCCGGATGCGACGGCGTTTTTTGTTCGTCAATAGTTAGTCAACACTAACAGTCGGAGGTGTCGCATGAGCGTAGTCATCGTAGGCGGAAACGAGCGCATGGAACGCCAGTATAAAGACGTATGCCGGGAGTACCGCTGCCAGGCCAAGGTCTACACCAAGGAGTCCGGCATGAGCGGCAAGGTCGGCTCGCCGGACCTGCTGGTGCTCTTCACAGGCACCATGTCCCACAAAATGCTGCAGGGTGCGCTGAGCGCGGTGAAGGGAAAGCCGACCTCGATTGCCCGCAGCCACACCAGCTCCATCGCCGCCCTGCGCGGCATTCTGGCGCAGCACACTGCGCAGGTGCCGTAATGTCCGAGGAATATCTGATTGACCACGCCGCGCCGACCCTGGCGGGGCTGAAAACGGGAAGCCTGTTTCCCTGCCGCTTCACCTCCTATGAACAACTGCTGCGGGAGATTGCGGCGGTGAACCGGACGCTGCGCAGCAAGGGGCTGCGGCTGATTCCGCTGCGCCACA
>JAILRK010000085.1 GCA_024698225.1 Oscillospiraceae bacterium
CATCCCCTGCCTGTTCTATCCGTATCTGCTCTGCGTGAGCTCGCTGGTGTTCATCTTCATCGGCGCGGGCCGCAAGCGCAAGTGACGCGCTGTGCGCAGGCATCCGGACGGACACCGACAACAAATACAGCGGCAGGGACCCGGGCTAACGCCCGGGTCCCCGCCGGTATGAAAGAGCGCCGTCAGCGCTCTTTTTCTTTGTTGAACCAGTATTGCCGGAACAGCTTGTACTGCGCGTGGTCAACGCGCAGCATGCGGTACAGGCGCTTGAGGTTGAAGTCGTCGGGGTTAGCCAGCGTGCGCTCGCTCTTGAGCTGCTTGAGCTCCGCGCGCAGCGCGGGGTCGGTGACGTAGCGCTTGAGAATGCCGCGCGGCACGTTCGACCACAGCGCGACGTTGTAGCTGCGCAGGCAGGCGTCCCGCTTGCCGTACACCACGTCGTCGGCAAAGAGCTTCATGGCGTTGATGCCCGCCGTGCGGACGAAGTAGCTGCTCCGTCCGGGGCGCGGGTTGATTTCAAACAGGAGATAGCGCCCCGTGCGGCAATCGTACTTCATGTCGATGTTGGCAAAGCCGACGTAGCCGATGTTCTCCAGGAACGCCTGCATCCGGTCATAGAGCGCGTCGTCCCCCCGGGAGATGACCGCGGCGTAGTTGCCGACGGATTTCGGGTCATAGTACTCCAGCACCGGCTGCCCCAGACACATCATGCGCACGTGTCCGTCCGCGTCGGAATAGCTGTTGAGCACGCGCATCGCGCTGTCTCCGCCGGGGACGAACTCCTGCAAAATGAGCTTGCCGCGGTAGTCGGAGCGGTTCATCGCGGCGACCATGGTGAGGTACTGCTCGGGCGTGTCAAAGAAGAAAACCTTCTTTTGCCCCTCAAAATGGCAGCGCAGGTAGTCGGTGGCGTTGCTGTTTTCCGGCTTGACCACGATGGGGAAGGCGAAGGGCAGGCGCTCAAGCACGCGCTCGCGCTCCTCCGGCGCGGCGACGGCGGTTTTGGGATAGTCCATGCCGTGCGCCGCGCAGAGCGCATAAAAGCGGTCCTTCGTGTCAAAGGTGTCCAGCAGCGCCGCGTCGTTGAAGCGGTTGGCAATCAGCCCCTCAAAGTGCGCCGCGTACCGGCACAGCAGCCCGGCATAGTAGTCGGAGCAGGGGATGACGAGCTGCTTTTCATAGGCGTCCGCGCCGCGGCGCAGCACGCGCAGCAGCGCGTCGGGGAAGACGTCCTCGCGCTCGAAGTTTGGGATGACCTCCAGGTCGAACAGGCGGCTGTCCCGCGTGGGGGAGAGCGGAATGGTGCACAGCACCAGCGGCCGCAGGTCATAGGCCTCGCAGAACAGGCGCGCCGTGCCATAGGCGTTCTCGTCGCTGCCGAGGATGATGGGAAGAAATGCTTTTTTAGCCATAGCGCGCCTCACGGATGGGTCTCGTCATAGGTGGTCAGGTGTGCAAGCGTCATCTGCACGTCGGAGGGATAGGGCACAAAGGCGTTGCCGCGCTTCATGTACTCCTCCTCGCCCTTGCCGGTGAGCAGAATGACGCGGGGTCTGTCGCCCTCGCAGATGGCGCGGCGGATGCACTCGTTGCGGTCCTCAAGCACCAGATGCGGTGCGCTGACGTGCCGCTCGATATCGGCGGCAATCTGCGCAAAGGGCTCCTCGCCGCTGTCCTCCTCGGTGATGTAGACAAAATCGCAGTTCTGCCCGCTCAGCTCGCCGAGGTCCTTGCGCCGCTGCAGCGCGTGGGAGCCGGGACAGCCGAAGATGGAAATCATGGACTTGCCCGGATACTCCGCGCGCGTCGAGCGGAAGAGCGCGTCAAAGCTCATGCGGTTGTGCGCATAGTCCACGATGACGGTCACCTTCCCGTCGCGGCTCTCGTAGACCTGCATCCGTCCGCTTGCCCGCGCGATGCGCAGACCGCGGCGCACGCTCTCCTCCGGGATGTCCAGCGCCGACGACATGGCAATGGCGGCCAGTGCGTTGGACACGTTGAACAGCCCCGGCATCGTGATGGAAAACGTGCCGTTGTATTTGGGCGAGCGCACGGTGAAGTACAGTCCGTCCGCGCGCTTTTCCACGCCGCTGCAGAACACGGTGTCGCTTTCGTGAGAGCCGAAGGTAATCAGCTCGCAGCGCCCGCGCGCATAGTCCACGGCGCGCTGCATGTGCTCCGCGTCGGTGTTGACGCAGCCGACGCGGCACTGGTCAAAGAGCATCCGCTTCGCGGCGAAATAGTCCTCAAAATCCGGGTGCTCGATGGGGCTGATGTGGTCCTCCCCGATGTTAAGGAACGCGCCCACGTCAAAGGTCATGCCGCCCACGCGCCCGACCTTGAACGCCTGACTGGACGCCTCCATCACGAGGTGCGTGATGCCGCTGTCCAACGCGTTCTGGAAATGCCCGTACAGCTCCAGCACCTCCGGCGTCGTGATGTGCGACTCCTCGCAGGTCACGCCGTCGTAGGTGTCGATGGAGGAGATGAGCGCGCAGTCGGGCTTTCCCTGCGAGGCCAGCCAGTCGTTGAGGATGTAGCGCATGTAATACGCCGTCGTGCTCTTGCCCTTCGTGCCCGTGATGCCGATGGTGACCAGCTTGTCCGTTACATTATTATAGTAGAGCCGACCGAGCACGACCAGCGCGCGGCGGATGTCGCTGACGAGCAGGCAGGGCGCGTCCACGGCGAAGGCGCGGTCCGCAACGTAGGCGACGGCGCCGCGGGAGAGCGCATCGCGCAGGTACTCCTCCCGGAAGTGCGCGCCCTTACAGAAAAACAAAGCCGTGCCGGTGACGGCGCGATTGTCATAGCAGAAGCAGTCGATGACGCGCTGTGCCACGGCGTCGTCCAGCCGTGCCTCGGTGAGCAGACCGGCGGCACGCAGCGCGTCTGCATACGCGTGCAGAGGGTGAAATGCGGTCATAATAAGCGCCCCTTTCACATGATGGATTCTGGCTGTAGTATAGCACCGTTTGACAGGATTTACAAGACAGACTGTGCGAAACGCGAGCGGGAGCGGTGTTATGTCCACGGGAAATTGAGCTGTTTGTACAAAGCGAGAAAAAAGTGAAAAAAGGTGTTGACAAAACCGCGGATAGCGAGTATAGTAGCACCTGTTCCGCGGTTGAGCCGCACGGCGAACGAACGGAGCGAGTACCTTGTAAATTAAACAACGAAGAACAAACAAAGCACCAGAGTTCGGTGCGAGAAATCGCATCGGTTGAAGCTTGACGGCTTGGGGTTGAGTCAATTACCCGAGTCGGAGGGCAAGTGAAATGAAGCTATGACAAATAGCTCGATAAAAGATTAGAGCAGCCGAAAGGTTGTTTTGATACCATTTTATTGAGAGTTTGATCCTGGCTCAGGACGAACGCTGGCGGCGTGCTTAACACATGCAAGTCGAACGAGAATCACCGGAAAGAGTTTTCGGACAATGGAAGGTGAGGAAAGTGGCGGACGGGTGAGTAACGCGTGAGGAACCTGCCTCGGAGTGGGGGACAACAGTTGGAAACGACTGCTAATACCGCATAATGCATCGGTGTCGCATGGCACTGATGCCAAAGATTTATTGCTCTGAGATGGCCTCGCGTCTGATTAGCTGGTTGGTGGGGTAACGGCCTACCAAGGCGACGATCAGTAGCCGGACTGAGAGGTTGAACGGCCACATTGGGACTGAGATACGGCCCAGACTCCTACGGGAGGCAGCAGTGGGGAATATTGGGCAATGG
>JAILRK010000089.1 GCA_024698225.1 Oscillospiraceae bacterium
TTCTGCGCGGCGCGGCGCGAGGGGCTGACCGGCGTGCTGCCCGTGCGCGCGGAGAAAAAGCGCCGCCGCGCGGAGGAGCGCACGGTCTTCGTGCTGCTGCGCGACGGCACGCTCGCCGTGCGCCGCCGCCCGGACACGGGCCTTCTGGCAAAGCTCAACGAGCTGCCGAACACGGCGGGCAGCCTGGACGAGGCGAGCGCCCGCGTGGTGCTGGCGCAGTGGGGGCTGACGGCGCAGACGCTCACGCCGCTGGGCACGGCAAAGCACATCTTCACGCACATCGAATGGCAGATGAAGGGCTACGCCGCCGTCGTCACGGGCGACGCCCCGGCGCTGCAGTGGGTGGACGCCGCCGCGTTTGAGGCGCTCGCCATCCCGACCGCGTTTCAGTTTTACACCGCGCAGGCGCGCGAATGGCTGCAAAACAAACACAAGGAGTAATACAATGGCTCAATTATACTTTAAGTACGGCGCGATGGGCTCATCCAAGACCGCCAACGCGCTGATGGCGCGCTTCAACTACGAGGAGCGCGGGCAGCGCGCGCTGATGGTCAAGCCGCAGCTTGACACCCGCGACGGCGACCACATGGTGCACTCCCGCATCGGGCTGGAGTACCCCTGCGTCTACTTCCACGAGATGCGCGCCATGGCGGAGAGCGCGCTCAAGGCGTACGACTGCATCATCGTGGACGAGGCGCAGTTCCTCACGCGCGAGGAGGTGCTGTATCTGGTGCATCTGGTGGACGAGTGCGACATCCCGGTCATCTGCTACGGGCTGCGCGCGGACTTCCGCGGCGAGCTGTTCCCCGGCAGCTACGAGCTGCTGGTCATGGCGGACAAGCTGGAGGAGGTCAAGACCATCTGCTGGTGCGGCAAGAAGGCCATCTTCAACGCGCGCTTCGACGCCGCCGGCAACGTGCTCAAGGAGGGCGCGCAGGTGGTGCTCGGCGCGAACGACAAGTACATCGGGCTGTGCCGGAAGCACTGGGCGCAGGGCGACCTCGGCCCCGACTTCCGCCCGGGCCGGCCATGAACTGCACGCTCTGTCCCCGCCTGTGCCACGCCGAGCGCAGCGCGACGCGGGGCGAGGGCTTCTGCGGCATGCCGGCGGGCATCGTCGCCGCGCGCGCGATGCTGCACCACTGGGAGGAGCCCTGCCTCTCCGGCACGCGCGGCGCGGGCTGCGTGTTCTTCTCCGGCTGCAGCCTCGGCTGCGTCTACTGCCAGAACGGCAGCATCTCCCGCGAGCGCTTCGGCAAGCCCATCACGCCCGAGCGCCTGCGTGAGATATTTGACGAGCTGATTGCCCGCGGCGCGCACTGCATCGACCTTGTCACGCCAACCCACTTTACACCCTGGATTCTCCCGGCGCTGCGCGAGCCGCTCGGCGTGCCGGTGGTCTGGAACTGCGGCGGCTACGAGCGCGTGGAGACGCTGCGCACGCTTGAGGGCAGGGTGCAGGTCTACCTGCCCGACTTCAAATACGGCGACGACGCGCTTGCCGCGGCGCTGTCCCGCGCGCCGGACTACCGCGCAACCGCGCTCGCGGCGCTGCGCGAGATGTTCCGGCAGGTGGGACCCTACCGCATGGGCGAGGACGGGCTTCTGCAAAGCGGGCTGCTCATCCGCCACATGCTGCTGCCCGGCTGCCTGGACAACACGCGCCGCGTCATTGACGCCGTTGCCGAGACCTTCCGGCCGGGGGAGGTGCTCTTCTCGCTGCTGCGCCAGTACACCCCGCAGCCGAACGCCGAGGGCACGCTGGCGCGCCGCGTCACCGGCGCGGAGTACCGCGCGGCGCTGGCGTACATGGACGCCTGCGGTCTGCGCGAGGGCTTCGTGCAGGAGAAATCCAGCGCCAAAGAGGAATACACCCCCGTCTTCGACCTCAGCGGACTCTGAGCGCCGCGCACAGCGGCCGCATCTGCCGAACAACCCGAACATTTCAAAGGAGGCAAGAGCCATGGAGCGCATCAGCAAGGAAAACTACTACCTCGACATCGCCCAGACCGTCACGGAGCGCGCAACCTGCCTGCGGCGGGTCTACGGCGCCATCATCGTCAAG
>JAILRK010000096.1 GCA_024698225.1 Oscillospiraceae bacterium
GGTCTCCGCAAAGGCGGTGACATCCGTTTCAACGCTGTCATACCAGTAGCCGCTGACGGCTCCGCCGTCCTCTCCGGCTTCCTGCCAGGTCTCACCGCGGCCGAGAATCAGCGGCGCGTCCCCAGCGGCAAGCTGATATACTTCGTAGAGTCCATCAAGCTCAGACGTGACCTGTTCACCGACCGCTCCGCCCTCTCCATAGGCGTAGTAGTTGCCGTTTGAGAACCAATAATACACAGTATCCGTGCAGGTGGACAGGCGCGTGTCCTTTTCTCCCAGTTGCGTTCCCGTAACGGCGGCGAAGAGC
The DNA here is from genome assembly GCA_024698225.1 of Oscillospiraceae bacterium. Lineage (GTDB taxonomy): Bacteria > Bacillota > Clostridia > Oscillospirales > Oscillospiraceae > Hominicoprocola. The sequence goes on from JAILRK010000096.1 coordinate 308, forward strand.
GCGTAGACATTGTCTCCGTCCGTCTTTGTCATCTGCGCAGCCGTAAAGCCGGCGGGCGGCGTGTAGTCTGTGCCGTCGACGGTATGATAGCTCGTTGTCTCCTCGACGCTGATGGCGTCCGCCGCGGCATAGGTCTCGCCGGTCTTTGTCACGGTGTAATAGGCGCCGTTCTCTGCCTGACCGTAGTACTTCGCGCCCTCTGCGGTATTCGGAACGGTCGTTCCGTCGGTTGTTACTGCCACGCCGTACACCGTCAGCGCAGGGTACAAACCGCTTGCGTCGATTGTCACGGGCTCCACGGAGGTCTGCTCCGTCTGCTTGTTCTCCTCGCGGTTGTAATCCGCCTTGCCGGTATAGGGCTCCGCCTCCGTACCCGCTCCGCCCAGTGCATTCTCGACCGTCAAGGTCGGCGTCACCGGCGTGCGCCCGACCTGCAGCGTTGCCGTTTCACTGTAATAGGTGAGCACGGTCACGCCATAGTACGCAGTCACCTTGCAGCGGTACTCGTTTCCGTTGTCCGCCTGCGTCACGCCGGACAGCGTGAGTGTGCTGTTCGTCGCATCGGGGACGTCCGTCCAGTTGCCGCTGCCCTGGCGCACCTGCCATTGGAGTTCAATGCCCTTGTACTTTGTGGATGCCGGTACCTGCACGTCCACGCTTGTGGACGCCGTTGCGCCCACGGCAGCACTCATATTCGCCGGCGCCGTAATCTGTACCGGTTCCGCATCCTGCGGCGTGGTGGTGAAAATCACGCTTTCGCTGCTCACCGATTCACCGGTGGCGTCTGCGGTGACGGGCACCGCATAACCGCGGACCACATACTCATAGGTGTCGCCCGGCTCCAGGTCGCTGAGCGTGCAGGCGTTCTCCGTGCCGTCCACCGTTGCCACACGGAACACCGAACCGTTGGGGAAAATCTGGTAGACACGGTACTCCTCCGCAGGCCGGTCACCGATTTCCCAGGTCAGGCGCGCGGAATTCGCGGTGACGTCCGTCGCCACCAGGTCCACAGGGGGCGTCGGGGGGGCAATCACATTGCTGAGCAGATAGCCCAGCACGGGCACCTCGCAGTGATTGAGCTCAGTCACCCAGTGCATGAACTGCCAGTTGAAGTCATAGCCGTTTTCTATGTGACCGGTGACTGCGCCGGACTTGGTGATTCCCTCGGAGCTGATGGTGGCACTGCCGGTGCTGTGGGTATAGCCGGCGCCGCCGCCGAACTTCGCACCGAAGACCTGCCCGTACGCGGTAAAGGAGACGTCCATCTCATAGCTGAACGCATCCGAATGCTCCTGCTCCGTGGTGAACGCCATCTCCGTGGTGCCGTTTGCGGCATAGTGCCCGGTGTCCGGCGCCACGACCACATTCGTGAGCCCCGAAGTGGTGTTGTGATAGGTGTGCGGCTTGCCCGCCTCACCGAGCAAATCGTCCGGAATGCGGTCCATTTCATAACGCGACGCCAGGGCGTTGTACTCGTCCACAGTGACCATGCTCGTGACCAGATTGCCCACGCGGTTGACTGTCATGACGGCGTCGCTGTCCTTGACCTCATAGCGATAGCAGGTCACAGGGCGGCGATAGACAATGACCAGATTGTCCCCGGTATCGTTGGCGTAGTTGAGCTCGTAGGTCAGCGTGGTGGTGTCACTGGTCTCCCAGGTAAAGGCGTGGTCTGTGGTGGCCTCAAACCCGGCGCCGAGGGAGAAGCCGAGCGTGACGTCGTCCATCTCCCATTCAAAGCCGACGACGGTATTCACGGTCAGCGAGTTGGAATAGCTGCTCTCGGTGCCGCTGCTCTTGCTCTTGCCGTATGCCGTTGCGCCGTTTCCGACGTCGCCGCCTTCAATTTCAGCGAAGGTGGGCGAGGACTCCAGAATGGCCAGCGCCTCCACGTCCGTATACGTCCGGCTTATGTCCTTGAGCCTGACGATGGTGCTGTCGTCGTCCACATCCACGGGACAAAGGGAAAGATATGCCGTGCTCTTTTTGTCCACCACATAGGAGGACGCATCGCAGGTCCATTCCCCTTTTCCGTTTTTCTGATAGGTATAGACTTTATAGAAATAGTTGTTTACCGACGACTGCTTCTGACAGGTCGTCAGAATTACCTGCTCCTTCCCGTCGGTGTTGCCGTCAAAGTTGCCCGCCACGGCGGACTGCACCAGTCCGTTGGTGATGATGGTGCCGCCGATGCCGTCGTCGTCATCGTTAAAATAGTCGTAACGGAACACCTGGGAAAGCTTGCTGTCCTTGTAGAGATAGACCGTGTCCGCGATGAGAACATTGGCGGCGTTGTCTGCACCGCTTTCCTTCACACCGTCGCCGTTGAACACCGCGACAGGCACCAGGCTCTGGCAGTCATCGTCGTAGTGACCGCCTCTGGTGAACTCACTGACATCGTCCTCCGTAAGGCAGGGCAGGCCCGTGCTCTGATACGACCCCACGGTGTCTCCGTTTGCCTTGCGCGTTGTCCCCGTACAGAACGTGAGGTACACACCGATGCGGTCCTGCACGCTGCTGTCGTCATCGGTGTCCTCATCCACCCAGCCGGCGGTGAGAATCTCATCGTAATCCGAGCCGGAGCCGGCGGGTATCAGATTGCCCACGGAAGAGGACGCCCAGCGCAGGCGCGTCGGATTGCTCGCCTTGCCGTCCTGATAGCCATTGGTATCCAATGTATGGGTCGTGCTCCAGCCGTTGCTCGTCAGGTCCATGATGAACAGCTTGCTCTGCCGGGTTTCGATGTCATTGGCAGAGCAGTTGTTCATGCCGGCTGTAATCAGCAGCTCGTCCAGGCCGTCCTTGTCGGTGTCCGCCGCCACAAGGTCGACCACGGCGCAGTTGTCGCGCACCTTGCCGTCAGCACTGTTGGAGTCCGCAATCTCATTCTGGCGTTCCGTACCCAGCAGGGAATAGATGTTTTTGGTTATGGTCCGTTTCAGCGAAAAGCCGGAACCGCTGAACTCCGTCTCGAAGATGGCGGGCATATACCCCGTTTCGTTGTCATCTGCACGCATGCGGGGCCAGTAGACGACCACTGTGTCTTTGCCGTCACCGTCGAAGTCGCCCGCCGTCAGAGAGACCAGCCCCGTGTAGTCGTGCGAGCTGACGGCATCCATGTAGTCAAAGCCGTCCTCCACATAGCCAAACACCTTGACAGAGCCAATTCTGGTCCCGTACTGGTCCGTCAAAAACAGCTCCAGCCGCTCTTGGGCGCGGTTGTAGGCAAGCACGGCAACGTGGTCCTTCTTCCCGCTGCCGTTCACGTCCACAGCGGCAGTGCTTACAAAGGCCAGTCCGTTTTTGTTGTCGATGCGACCGCTGCCAACGTTATCACTGGCCAGCGCGTTGCCAATGCTGCCCTCGTAGTTATAGGTGTTCCAGTACCGGTCATTCTCGTAGCCCTTTGCCACAAAGAGCTCGTTGACCGTGAAGAGGTTGAACCAACTGCTGTTTGACGCCTTTCCAAAAGGCGACGAAACCTTGGCACTCTCGCGCTCCTCCTCTGTCATATCGGGCATTGCAATGCCGAACGCGTCAGTTGCATCCGCTGCAAGCGCCGGCGTTTGCAACGCTGGTAATAAAGAAATCAGCATACACACCGTCAAAAATACAGATATCATCCTGTTTTTCGTGTTCATTTAGATTCCCTCCTCCTTTTTTGTTTCCCGCTCCGACCCTCTGCGCGCCGTTTCGGGTGCGGAACGGCTCTCCTGTATGACACAGCATGGACAGCAATGTGTGTCACACCAAATATTTTAATCCGCATTCACAAAAAAAGCAAGCGTTCGCCGTACACTATTTCAAGTCTGTACAGCCTAATTGACTATATTACAATCCGGCACTTGCGCATTCAGGCAGGATTTGCTATACTACCCCCAGATTGAGCATCTTTGACAGCACAACGTTGAACGAAGGAGCGTGAAGCAACCATGAACAAATCCATCCGCGAGAGACTGATTGCCGGAAACCGGCGCTATGTCCAAACCTCGGACGCAGCGCGCCGTCTGGACACCGCAGAGAACGGACAGCACCCCTATGCCATCGTCATCTGCTGCTCGGACGCGCGCGTCATCCCGGAGGAAATCTTCTCCGCCTCGCTGGGCGACCTGTTCACCATCCGCGTGGCGGGAAACGTGCTGGACCGGCACCAGCTCGGCAGCATCGAATACGCCGCGATGCACCTTCATTGCGGGCACATCATCGTGCTGGGCCACACGCTCTGCGGCGCCGTCGCCTCAACGCTGGCGGGCGACGCGGACGGCTTCATCCAGTACATCACGGACGACATCAAGGAGGCCATCGGCGACGAGACGGACGCCACCAAGGCAAGCTGCCTGAACGTGAAGCACGCCGTGAACCGGCTCAGACGCGATTTTGCGAACCATCCGGAGGTGGGCTCCGCCGTGATTGAAGGCGCGCTCTACGACATCCGCAGCGGAGAGGTGCAGTGGCTGGATTGCTGAGTCCGGCCGTCCCATCAAAAAAAGCGTTCATCGGGAGAGACAGTTGTCGCCCGGTGAACGCTCTTCTTCTTTTTGGTTCAGGTTGCAGATACGATTTTTTCCGTCAGTTGTATGATGCATGACGACGCCTCATACATCGCGGTCTTCTCCTCCTCGCTCAATGCAGCATTGAGCCTGGCAGACAGTCCCTCCGTCAGCATGGCGCGCTTTTCCTCCAGCAGTTGTCTGCCGCTTTCGCTCAGGCGAACGTACACGCGCGTCCGGTTGGACGGGTCGGTCCGCCGCTCCACATAGCCCGCGTCCGCCAGCGGAGCGACTGCGCGGGTTGCCTGCTCCTGCGAGGAGGCAATGCTGCGCGCCACACGCTTCATCGTCATCTCGCCCTCCA
>JAILRK010000109.1 GCA_024698225.1 Oscillospiraceae bacterium
ATCAAAATGCTTGAAAAGCATTTTGATAGCGCCGCAGGCGCGTAGGTATCGCATGAGACGACATGACGCGCTCTGCGCGGCATGAGCGTGCGAAGCACGCGCGATTTCAAATCAATCTTTTTGATTTGAAATCAGTATCAGTTTGTGATGGCGGTCCAGTGCTCCTTGTCGTCCTTGTAAACGTGCGTGTGCTCGTTCGTCGCCTCCAGCATGTCGGCGTAGTACCACCGGTTGCGCGCCAGGTCGGTGAAGTGAATCAACTGGTCCTCGTGCGCGGCGGCATAGTCCAGGTCCGCCGAGCGGGCGAGCATGCGGTTGATGACCGCCGCCGCCTCGGCGCGGGTAATCGGGTTTTTCGGGCAGAAGTTCGCGTCGGCATACCCCTGAATCCAGCCATAGGACGCGGCGCTGCGGATGTACGGCTCCGCCCAGTACCCGCTGCGCACGTCCTTGAAGCGGATTTCCCCGCCCGTTGCATGGGCGAAGCGGGACACCATGGTCGTAAACTCCTCGCGGGCAATCGCCTCGTTGGGGCGGAAGGTGCCGTCCCTGTAGCCGGTGACGATGCCAAGGCTCGCCAGCTTAAGCACCGCCTCTCGGTACCACGCGCGCTTCGGCACGTCGCGGAAGGACTTCGTGATGGGCACGTCCTGGTCCTTGAGCAGGCGGTAGAGCATCATGGCGGTCTCCGCACGGGAGATGTTCCCGCGGGGACGCACGGAGCCGTCGGGATACCCGCGGATGAAGATGATGTGGTCGTCCGTGTTGAGGTAGCGGTCAACGCCGCTGATGGACGGGGCGGCGGGCGTGAGCGCAAACGTCACGCTGACCGAGACCGTGCTTGCGGGCATCGTGAAGCGGAACGTCCCGTCCTCGTTCGGCGTGACGGGCACGGGATTGCCGTAGGCGTCCGTCACGGAGACGGACTCCGGCGTGCGCCCGGGCGCACGCGGCGCAAGGATGACGGTCTCCCCCTCGGGTGAAAAGGCATGGTCGCTTGTGATTTCGCCGATGACCGGCGGGTCCAGAACGACGGCGTACTGAAGCACCACCGCTCCGCCACCGCCACCGCCGCCGGAGGGCGCCAGCGGCGTCCAGGTCGCGGTGTAAACCCGGTCGCCGGCGCTGCCGCTCGGAATCGTCACGGGCGAGGTCGCCTCGGTCAGATCGGTTCCCGTCCAGCCGCTGAAGGAGAAGCCGGCGCGTGTCGGGTTGTGCAGCGTGATGTCCGGCGATTCGATGGTGTAGCCCGTCGGGTTGTCCGCGCTGCCGCCGGCGAGGTTGTAGGTGATGCCGTACAGCGCCGTAATCGTGAACAGGCTGAAGTGCGTGACCGTCAGCTCCACGTTGTGCTGTCCCGTGGCGTCCTGCCGGACGGACGCGCGCTGCGTCTCGGGCGAATAGACGGACGGCGAGTCGGAATCATGCACGACCTTCACATACTTCAGGCTGCTGAAATTGCCGGGGATTGGCAGCCGGAACGTCATCGAATGGATGGCGCTGTCGGGCAGCCGGACGCTCGGCAGAACCGCGTTGTCCACCGTGACGCGCAGGAAGGGCTTCACGTCGTAGACGAGCTTCACCGCGGTGACGCCGTCCTCCTCGGACGCCAGCGTGTACTCCATCAGCGTTGACTGCAGATAGATTTCGCCGCGGATATACTTTGCGTTGGGGTTGTCCGCAATCAGCCCGCTCAGAATCTGATTTGCCGTGACCTCGTCCAGCGTGACGGAGCGGATGGAGTTGCCCGTCGTGACGGTCTCCGCCCTGACCCTGTTGGCGGCGGTGGTGGTGTTCGCCCCGGGGTCGAGATAGGCGTCCGTGCTCTGGACCGGCGTGACGCTCTCGTCGCGCTCGTCGTTGGTCGCGATGAGGATGGCGGTTTTCGTCTCGCTCTCCTCGCTGACGGTATGCCCGGCGTTGTCCGTCTCCGTGGTGGTCACCGTGGTCGAGCGGATGAGCTCCGTCGTGTCGCCGTTGGTGGTCGTCGTGGTGGAGGTGGAGGTCTCCGTCGTGGTGACGACGTTGTTATCCGCGTTCACCTCCTCGTCGACGTCGATTTCGGAGGAGCCGCGCACCGTGGTGCTGTCATGGGTCACGCTGTTGTAGGCGGTGTAGGTGGCGGTGTAAATCAGGTGCTTCGTGATGGTCGCCGCGCCGTTCACGCGCGGGTTCCAGCCCGCGAAGGTGTAGGTGACGGTGCCGACGGGGTTGCCGTCGTCGTCGAGCACCGTCTCGCTGGCGCGCGTCGGGTCCGGCGGGACGGTGACCGTGGAGACGGCGTCGCCGTAGTTGTGCCCGGAGCGGCTGAGCTCCGTGCCGTCATAGTCGACGAACACCACCTGATAGAGCTGGATGGTGAAGTCCGCCGTGGCGACGCCCGCCTGATAGTTGTCCGTCTCCGCCACCGTTGCGCGGACGGTATAGGTCTCGGCGGCGGCGGGCACGGTGGTCGAGTAGCTGCTGTCCGGCGCGCCCTTGGGCTTGTATTCGATGGTGACGGCGCCGTCGCCGGGGTTCCCGTCCACCGTGGGCGCGACCGGCGGCGTGCCGACGAGCCAGCTTTGGACGCTGACCGTCGGCGCAATCGGCGCCTTTGCAATCGTGAACTCGTCCACGGCGCTGCCGCCGACGTAGTCCGCCGTGGCGGGCACGCTCGCCTGAAGGTAATATGTGCCCGCGTCCGTCGGCTGTGCGCCGTCGGTCTCCGCGCCGTCGTCGGCGGTGGTCGTCTGCGTGCAGGCGGGGTCGGTGTAATAGGTGTAGACGGTCGTCGCGCGCCCGAAGTCCGCCGTGGAGGAGGGCACGCACGGCGCGCCGCCGTAGACCCAGTCGTCCAGCGCCACGCTGACGGCGTTGCTCAGCGCGCGGTTGACGGCCAGCGTGCCGGGCTCATAGACAAAGGTGTAGTTTGCCGCCGCGCCGCCGCTTGGCGTAATCTCATAGCTGCCGGCGGCGTCATACGGCGCGTAGGGGCAGTACGCCTTCGGCGGGGTGGACAGATTCGCCGCGGACTCGCCGGGCGCGAAGCCGTCGTAGCGCAGGGTGTAGTCCGGCGCGGCGTCGCCGTAGGTGACCGTCTTGTCCTCCGCGGTCACGGTCAGCGTCCGGCGGGCGATGGTGAAGGTCTCGGTGATGGTCTTCCCGCCGTCCAGCGTGACGGTGACCACCGCCGTGTTCACGCCGGCGTCGACGTTGTTGTCATACGAGACCGTATAATCGTCGGGGGAGAGCGTTTTGCCGTCCTTCTCCACGGTCACGGCGGGCGTCTTCGGCGTGCCGTCGTATGCGCTGCCCGTGTCCGAGAGCGTAATCTCATAGCCGGTGAGCTTCTGGTTGAAGCACGCCGTGTACGCGGCGTCCTCCGTCACCGTGGCGAGCGCCGGCGTCCAGCCGGAGAACGTGTAGGTGTACTCGCCGCCCGGGTCCGTCCGGAGCGGCGTGCTCCCGTCGTAGAGCGGCATGCTGCCGTAGGGCGCGTCCGTCGTCTTGATGACGGTGCCGTCGTGGTTCTTCCAGGTAATCGTGTAGCTGCGGGTCGTCGGCGTGAAGGCGGCGTAATAGGTCGCGTCCTCGGTCACGCCGGGCAGCGAGGACGCCGCCGTGCCGCTCGTCTGAGCGGTGGTGCTCGCCCAGCCCGCGAAGCTGTAGCGGTACTGCGCGTCCGCTTCCCGCGTCGGCGTGCTGCCGCCGTAGGACGGGACCGTGCCATAGGGCAGGTCCTCCGTCACCGCCAGCGTCCGGCTGCCGTCCTGGCTCTTCCAGGTCACGCGGTACAGCGCCGTGATGGTGAAGCTGCTGAAGCTGCTGCTCTCCACCTCGACGTAGCGGCTGCCCGCCTCGCCCTGCACCTCATAGTCGCCGTCCAACTTCGTGCCGTCGTGGTAGACGAGCACGCGCGTTGTGGCAAAGAGGTCGGGCACCGGCAGTTGAATCGTCATCGGGTTTTGCACGCTTGCGTTCGCAATCTTCTGCGTGGCGTCGGACTGCGCGCCGTTCTGCGTGATTTCCGTGTCGATGTGCGGCGTCACGTCGTAGGTCAGCTCATACGCCCGGACGTCCGCGCCGAGGGATGCCAGCCGGTAGCTCGTCAGCGCCGAGCGGAAGTAGACCCGGCTGTCCGCCGCGTAGCTCGTCACGGCGGCGTTGCGCGCCGCCGCGTCGGTGAGGTCCTCGCCGTAGGCGTTCAGGAAGGCGTCGGTCAGGTCGGTCAGCTTCGGCTTGCCGACGCCGCGCTCCGCCGTCGCCCGGACCACCGCCGCCGCGGACGCCGTGCTGACGCCGGCGGCAACGTGGGTTT
>JAILRK010000130.1 GCA_024698225.1 Oscillospiraceae bacterium
TCGGGGAGCTGCGGGGTAAACATAAAAACAACATGGTCCGGGTCGGCAAGCTCGCACACGATGCCCCGGCGCGCAAGCTGCGCCGCAACCTCTGTGCCGGTATAGCCCCGCGCCTTGGGAAGGAGCGTCAGCTTCAGCGGCTCGCCGTGCGTGAGCGCCCAGCCCTGCGCGCGCAGCGCCCGTTCCAGGTCCGCAACCTGCGCTGCACAGTCTTGCAATTGCTCCGAAAAACCCTGTGCGAGCGCGGCGTTCATCGCGTCGAGGGACTGGAGAATCAGGTAAGACGGGCTGGTGCTCGCAAACAGCGCCATCGCGCGGTTCGCCGCGGCGTGCAGCCGCTGCGGCGCGTGTTTTGCAAGGTGCAGATACGCCCCGCCGGTGAGCACGCCGAAGGTCTTGTGCGCGCTGTCGCAGCAGAGGTCCGCACCGAGGTCAAGCGGGTGCTGCGGGGTTGACATAAAATGAAGATACGCGCCGTGGGCGTTGTCCGTGAGCAGCAGCGCGCCGTGGGCGTGGCACACGGCGGCGAGCGCCGCCAAATCGACGCGGTTGCCCAGATAGTCGGGGGAGGTCAGATACACCGCGGCATAGGACCCGGCGGACAGGCGGCGCTCCAGCGCCGCGGCGTCGATGGGGCAGGAGAGCAGGCTGCCGCCGTCGGCGTACAGCCAGTCCACCGGCAGGTCGAGCAGCGCAACGGCGGAGAGAAAGGTCTTGTGCGCGTTGCGGCCTGCGAGCACGGCGGGGGTTCTGCCTGTCGCCCTTGCCTGCAGCTGCACCAGATACAGCATTGCGCGGATGCACAGTGACGAGCCCTCGGCGGAATAGACGCTCGTGCCGCTGCCGAAGAGCGCGGCGGCGTTGGCCTCGCTTTCGGCAATTATGCCCTCGGGGGCGTAGAGCACGTCCGCGCCCGGCACCTCCGTGATGTCAAGCGCCTCGACGCCCAGCGCGCCGACGCCCTTGTGCCCGGGCATGTGCAGCCGCAGGGGGGCAGTGCGCGCATAGGCGCGGACAAAATCGCAGATTGGCGTGTTCATGCGCTCAACCCAACTGGCGGGCAATCGCCATCATGATGGCACACTCCATGCGCTTTTTAAACAGCGCACAGCCCGTCTCATACACGCCGTTGACGCTGCCGGTGGCATGGAAGGCGTTTGCCGCACAGCCGCCGGAGCAGTAGAGCCGCGCCCAGCAGTCGCGGCATTCGGGTTTGGCATAGACGTTGCAGGCGGCGAACTGCTCCTGCACGTCGGGCGCGGTCACGCCCTGCCAGATGTCGCCCAGGCGGAACGCCTCCTCGCCGACGAACTGGTGGCAGGGGTAGAGGTCGCCCCAGGGGGTGACCGCCATGTACTCCGTGCCGCTGCCGCAGCCGGAGATGCGCTTGTAGATGCACGGACCGCCCGTGAGGTCTATCATATAGTGGTAGAAGGTGAAGGGGCGGCCCTCCTTCTCGCGTGCGAGCATCAGCTTTGCCAGTGCCTCGTACTGCTGCATGACCACGGGGATGTCCTCTGCCGTCAGCGCGTTGGGGTCGTCCGGCGCGGCGACCACCGGTTCCATGCTCAGCTCGGTGAAGCCAAGGTCGAGCATGGTCTCAATGTCCTTGAGGAAGTCGGGGTTGTTGTGCGTGAAGGTGCCGCGCATATAGTAACCCTTGCCGCCGCGCGCCGCCACGAGGCGCTGGAACTTCGGGACGATGCGCTCCCAACTGCCGTTGCCGGCGTAGTCCACGCGCCAGCGGTCGTGGATTTCCTTGCGCCCGTCGAGGCTGAGCACCACGTTGTGCATCTCGCGGTTGGCAAAGTCAATCACGTCGTCGTCGATGAGCATGCCGTTGGTGGTGAGCGTGAAGCGGAAGCGTTTGCCCGTCTCCGCCTCGCGCGTGCGGGCGTAGCGCACCAGCTCCTTGCAGACCTCCCAGTTCATCAGCGGCTCGCCGCCGAAGAAGTCCACCTCAAGGTTGCGGCGCGTGCCGGAGTGCTCGATGAGGAAGTCCAGCGCCCGCTTGCCGACGTCAAGGCTCATCACGGCGCGCTCGCCGTGGTACTTGCCCTGGCTGGCGAAGCAGTAGGCGCAGTTGAGGTTGCAGGTGTGCGCCACGTGGAGGCACAGCGCCTTGACCACGCCCGCGCTTTTTTCCTTCAGCCTGCCCGCCATGGGCGCAAACGTGTCGGGCGCGAAGAGCTTGCCCGCCTCGCGCAGCGCGCAGAGCGCGTCGTAGACCTCGCACAGCGCGCTGTCCGTTGCGTCCGGGTGCCGCGCGCGCGTGGCGGCGAGCACGGCGTCACGGTCGCCGTCCTCAAAGCAGGCAATCATGTCGTACGTCAGCTCATCCACCGCGTGGATGGAACCGGAGCAGACGTCGAGCACGATGTTGAAGCCGTTGAGCTTGTATTGATGAATCATAAACCTGTCTCCCTACAACAAAAAAGCCGCCGGACCGGCGGCAATTTTGCGTTTTTGTTTGTTTAGCGGTTCTCGTTCTCGCACTGCTGGTTTGCGATGCCGCAGCTGGTCTTGCAGGCGCTCTGGCAGGAGGTCTGGCACTCGCCGCAGCCGCCGTTCTTGGCGCTCGCGCACAGGTCGCGGGTCTCAAGGGTCACAATGTGCTTCATTTCCATGGTAGTGTCCTCCAAAACATGATTGGTAACTTTATAACATGAATTGCGGCGCAAGTCAATACTTTGCGCGAATTTTACCGCGTCTGTCCGCTTCCGCTGTAGCCGGAGCGGTAGAGGCGCTGTGCGCGGCGGAGCAGGGCGGGCTTCTCGTTCGGCAGCTGCTCCGCGGCGACCTCGTGCAGCAGCTTCTGCAGCGCCGCGCCGATGGCGCGCCCCCGGAAGCCGACCGCCGCCATGTCCCCGCCGTTGACGGCGAGGTCGGCAAGCGCGGGTCTTTGACACCCCAAAATTTTCTGGCCTTTGGCAGGCCTTATAATTTTCGCTAAAATCAAACAAACACCGCAAATTATACATTCAATTTGCAACTTTCAAAAGCCAAACGCCATGTGTGGCTTATTTTTTTACACAAATTGGAATTTTGCCTATTGCGTATACGCGTATATTGTGGTATAATCTGTTTATAGCTCATCATCCTGTGGAGGTGCTGCATATGCGAATCATGAAGGGAAAATCCAAAGACCCCACGTTCCACGTCATCAGAGATGTGAAGCGTAACGGAAAGCGGAGCACGGAGATCGTTGAGAACCTCGGCAGTGCATCGGAGATCTGCAGGAAGCATCATGTGGACGATGCGGATGCCTGGGCCAAGGAATACGTTGAAAAGCTTCGGGAAGAGAACACTGAAGCGGGACACAAGGTGCTGATACCATTCAACACCGACGTGCTCGTCAATCAGGGCGAGCAGTTCTCTTTTAACGTCGGGTATCTGTTCCTGCAACGTATCTACTATCAGCTTGGGCTGCCATCCATATGCAGGAA
>JAILRK010000184.1 GCA_024698225.1 Oscillospiraceae bacterium
AAACCATGTTTTCTCCCAAGCTCGCTGAGCGCATCCTCCATGTCAAGCCCTTCCCCGCGTGCAATCTGCTTGCGGGACTCCTCCAACTCACCGAGAATCTGATCCGACGTCAGCTCCCGGTACGGATTGGCGGGACGCTCCGAGGTAAACAGCTTTTTCGTGAACTCCAGCACCTTCAGCCGCGCCTCCTCCGGCATAGCCTCCAGCATGGACATCGTCGCTTCCATGGAACTCATCGCATCATCTTCCCCTTCCATGTTGAATCCTTTGAAGATACTATAGCACATCAGCGGATGAAAAAAAAGTGTTTCTCTCGGCGTTCATTTTGATTTATATTGTGTACCATGGACCAAGCGGCGCTCAGTACCGGCGCACCACGGCGACAACCTTGCCCAGAATGGAGCAGTGCGTGCCGTCGATGGGCTGATAGTCCGGATTGGCCGGCAACAGCCAGAGCTTGCCGTCCCTGCGGCTGAAGGTCTTGACCGTCGCCTCATCCTCCAGCAGGGCAACCACAATCTCGCCGTTGTGGGCGATGGGCTGCCGGTGCACGACCACAAGGTCGTCGGGAAGGATGCCAACGCCAAGCATGGACTCGCCGCGCACGCGCAGGGCGAAATACTCGTCCTCGTGCCCGCCGGTGTCGAAGACGAGATAGTCCTCGATGCACTCCTGCGCAAGAATCGGGCTGCCCGCCGCCACGTTGCCGACGATGGGCACCTGACGCGCCGGAGGCTCCGGCAAGGACTCTGTCAGTGGTTCCGGCTCTACGGAGCGGGACGTGGGTCTGGACAGCGCCGTACGGTCCGTCGGCACGATGGCGCGCCCCTTGAACGCGCCCTTTTCGATGTAGCCCAGCTCCGCCAGATTCTTCAGGTGAAAGTGGACCGTCGACGGGGACTTGAGGCTGACCGCATCGCAGATGTCGCGCACGGAGGGCGCATAGCCGTGCTCTGCAATGTAGGAAAGGATGAACTGATAGATGCGCTGCTGCATTTCCGCTCGTTTGCTCATGGTTGTCAGCCTCCTTCGGTGATTCGTGTCCAGTATAGCACGGCTCTCGACAAAATGCAACATCTGTTTCATGTATTTTTGGGGGACGTCAACGGGAAGGGACGGCATTTTTCCCAAGAACTGTGCATTTTTGCTTGACAGTGCCCGACGATTCGATTAGAATGTATTTTGGATTTTTAGGGGAAGTGTAAGGGGACTTCCCCTTGAAGAGCCCAAATACCCATTTTAATAGATTAAAATGAGAACAAGTGGAGGAGGAACCATGCCGGAGAGAATCATGTTCGGACCCATTCATTTTATCATTGGGTTCGTGCTGCTGGCGCTTGGTGTCCTTCTCGGCAACTGGCTGAGAATCCGCAAGGAGCAGAAAGCCGAAATGACCATCGCAGACGCTGAGCAAAAGGCCCTGCAAATCGAAAACGATGCGCATAAGCGCGCCGAGAGCAAGAGCAAGGAAATGCTGCTTGAGGCGAAGGAAGACATCATGCGCATACGCAACGAAGCCGAGAAGGAGAACAAGGAGCGCCGCAGCGACCTGCAGAAGCAGGAGCGCAGACTGCAGCAAAAAGAAGAAAACCTTGACAAGAAAACGGATGCCCTGGAAAAGAAGGAGGACGCCCTCGCCCAGAAGCACGCCGCAATTGACAAGGAGACCGAGGAGATTCGCATCATCAAGCGCAGTCAGACCGAGATGCTTGAGCGCATTTCGGGCTTCACAGAGGAGGATGCGAAGCGCTATCTCATCGAACAGGTCGAAAGCGAAGTAACGCACGAGACCGCCCTCAAAATCAAAGAGCTGGAGCAGCGCGCCCGCGACGAGGCCGACGCCCGCGCGCGCGAAATCATCGCCATCGCCATCCAGCGCTGCGCCGCAGATCATGCCGCCGAAATCACCGTCAGCGTGGTTCCCCTGCCCAATGACGAGATGAAGGGCCGTATCATCGGCCGTGAGGGGCGCAACATCCGCACCATTGAAACCATGACGGGCGTCGACCTCATCATTGACGACACACCCGAAGCCATCACCGTGTCCTGCTTTGAGCCGGTGCGCCGCGAGATTGCGCGCATTGCGCTTGAGCGGCTCATCGCGGACGGACGCATCCACCCCACGCACATTGAGGAAATGGTCGCCAAGGCGCGCCGCGAGGTGGACGCCGTCATCAAATCCGAGGGTGAGCGCGCCGTGCTGGAGACCGGCGTGCGCGGGCTGAACCCTGAGCTCGTGAAGATGCTCGGCCGCCTGCACTACCGCACGAGCTACGGACAGAACGTCCTGCAGCACTCCATTGAGGTTGCCCATCTTGCCGGCATGATTGCGGCGGAGCTGGGCGCGGACGTGAACGCCGCCAAGCGCGCGGGTCTGCTGCACGACATCGGCAAGTCCGTGGACCATGAGATGGAGGGCACGCACGTCTCTCTTGGCGTCGAGTTCCTGCGCAAGTACCGCGAGAAGGATGAGATTATCCATGCGGTGCACGCCCACCACAACGACGTGGAGCCGACGACGGTGCTGGACTTCATCATCCAGGCAGCCGACGCGATTTCCGCCGGACGTCCCGGCGCCCGCCGCGAGAACCTGGAGAACTACATCAAGCGCCTCGAGCAGTTGGAGGAAATCACGGGCAGCTTCCCCGGCGTGGAGAAGAGCTATGCCATTCAGGCGGGTCGTGAGGTGCGCGTGATGATTAAGCCGGAGGTCGTCAGTGAGGACGAGATGGTCATCCTCGCCCGCGACATCGCCAAGCGCATCGAGGACGAGATGGAGTATCCCGGTCAGATTAAAATCAACGTCATTCGCGAGGTCAAGGCGGTCGAATACGCCAAGTAAGCAAAATCGCCGCTTGACAATCCACCCCTGCGGTGATACACTCCTTGTCGTTGAAATGCGACGATGGAGAAGAAGCCGTGAAAGCCGCGCAGAGAGGGACGCGTTTTGCTGTGAGTGTCCTGCGGACGGACCGGTCGTACCACTCCGGAGCGGCCCGCGACGAGCGGGACGGGTCCTCCCGTTACAGAGGACACGAGCGACGGCGCAGCCGTAAGCAGGGTGGAACCGTGGAATACAGCAAGTATCCCACCCCTGACATCAAATCAGGGGTGGGATTTTTTCTGCCCCGCAACAAAAAAGGAGATAGCATCATGGCAGAAGAAAACAATGCGTTCAGCTGGGAAAACCCCGCGTACCGCAAAACCTATTGGCACACCTGCTCCCACGTCCTCGCGCAGGCGGTGAAGCGCCTCTACCCCGAGGTCAAGCTCGCCATCGGACCG
The DNA here is from genome assembly GCA_024698225.1 of Oscillospiraceae bacterium. Lineage (GTDB taxonomy): Bacteria > Bacillota > Clostridia > Oscillospirales > Oscillospiraceae > Hominicoprocola. The sequence goes on from JAILRK010000184.1 coordinate 3,286, forward strand.
AGCATCGACAACGGCTTCTATTATGACATGGACTCCCCCTTCGCCTTCACGCCGGAGATTATGGACAAAATTGAGGACGAAATGCGCAAAATCTGCAAGGAGAAGCTCAAGCTCGAGCGCTTTGAGCTGCCCCGTGCGGAGGCCGTCCGCTTCATGGAGGAAAAGGAAGAGCCGTTCAAGGTCGAGCTCATCAACGACCTGCCCGAAGACGCGGTCATCAGCTTCTACCGGCAGGGCGAGTTCACAGACCTCTGCGCCGGTCCGCACATTGACTCCACGGGCCGCATCAAGGGCAACGCCATCAAGCTGACCGCCTGCAACGCCTCCTACTGGCGCGGCGACGCGAAGAACAAGAGTCTCCAGCGCATCTACGGCGTGGCGTTTCCGAAGAAGGACCAGCTTGACGCCTACCTCAAGAAGCTGGAAGAGGCGAAGGCACGCGACCACCGCAAGCTGGGCCGCGAGCTGGGTCTGTTTATGACCGACGAGCTGGTGGGCCGCGGCATGCCGATGTTCCTGCCCAAGGGCTACACCGTCTGGCGCATCCTCGAAAACTACATCCGCGACAAGGAGCTCAAGCTCGGCTATCAGCACGTCCTGACGCCCTGCGTCGGCACGGTCGACCTCTATAAGACCTCCGGTCACTGGGAGCACTACCAGAAGAACATGTTCCCCGCCATGGAGGTGGAGGACGAGATGTACGTCCTGCGCCCGATGAACTGCCCGCACCACATGCGCATCTACGCCAACCGTCCGCACTCCTACCGCGACCTGCCGATTCGCATCGGCGAGATTGCGCACGACTTCCGCTACGAGGCGTCCGGCACGCTCAAGGGCATTGAGCGCGGCCGCCACTTCTGCCAGAACGACGCGCACCTCTTCGTCACACCCGAGCAGATTAAAGACGAGGTCAGCAAGGTCTGCGACCTGATTTTCGAGACCTACAAGGACTTCGGCATCACCGATTACCGCTGCGTCCTCTCCCTGCGCGACCCCGCCGACACCGAGAAGTACCACCAGGACGACGAGATGTGGAACACCGCCGAGACGGCGCTGCGCGAGGTGCTTGTCGAGCTGGGCATCGAGTTCACCGAGGAAATCGGCGAGGCGGCGTTCTATGGCCCGAAGCTGGACGTGAACGTGGTTCCCGCCGTCGGCGCGGAGTACACACTCTCCACCTGCCAGCTCGACTTCTGCCTGCCGATGAAGTTCGACCTCAAGTACATCGACGCCGACGGCAGCGAGAAGACGCCCGTGGTCATCCACCGCGCAATTCTCGGCTCGCTCGACCGCTTCATGGCCTACCTGATTGAGGAGACCATGGGCGCTTTCCCGACCTGGCTCGCCCCCGTGCAGGTCAAGCTTCTGCCGGTCACCGACCGCGCCAACGACTACTGCTTTGCCTACGCGGACAAGCTCAACGACATGGGCTTCCGCGCCGAGGTGGACGAGCGCAACGAAAAAATCGGCAAGAAGATTCGCGAGGCACAACTGGAGAAGGTGCCCTACATGCTCATCGTGGGCGACCGCGACATGGAGAACGGCACCGTATCCCCGCTCCACCGCGCGGACGGGGACCTCGGCGCCATGAGCCAGGCGGACTTCACTGCCCTGCTGCGCGAGAGCGTGGAAAGCAAATCGCTGAAATAACAGAACCATACACCTGCGTATCTTTTGAACAGGGTGCATTCGAAAAATAACGAATGCACCCTGTTCTGTTTATTATATCTAAACGAACGCTTTCGATTGATGAATAATAAGCAACAAAATTACACAAACAGGATAACAAATATTTGTCGATATTAGCGAAAGTAACTAAATAGTATTGCATCTCTCCCGAAAATTCGTTAGAATACGTCTATCCTGTGAGAGGGATAATCTATTAAAAAAGGGGATTGTGAAATGAAGAAGATTTTTGCTCTCATTCTTGCCGCCGCAATGGTACTCGCTCTTGTTGCCTGTGGCGGCGGAAGCACCTCCGCACCGGCAACCTCCAGCACCCCGGCCGAATCCAGCACCTCTACTGAGTCCAGCGCTCCCGCAGAAGCCGCCCCCGCAGCCTCCGCTGACGCGGTGAAAATCACGCTCGCGACCGGCGGTACCTCCGGCACCTACTACGCCGTCGGCGGCGTGCTGGGCACCGTGCTCGGACCCAAGCTGACCCTCAGCGAACTGAGCGTCGAATCCACGGGCGCATCCAAGGCAAACGTCAACATGATTACCGACGGTGAGGCGCAGATGGCGATTCTCCAGTCCGACGTCATCAACTACGCGCACAACGGCACCAACACCTTCGAAGGCGAAGTGGAAGACAGCGCGCTCTGGATTGCCGGCATCTACAACGAGACCGTGCAGATTCTCGCCAAGCCCGGCATCAAGAACGTCTCTGACCTCAAGGGCAAGACCGTCTGCGTCGGCGACGTCGGCTCCGGCACCGAGGTCAACGCCTGGCAGGTGCTCGGCGCTGCGGGTCTGACCAAGGACGACATCAAGGTCGTCAACGGCTCCTTCCAGGACGGCGTTGACCAGCTCAAGGACGGCAAGATTGACGCGGCGTTCACCGTCGCCGGCGCTCCCACGACCGCCATCGTCGACTACGCCACCACCAACGAGCTGAACCTCGTCTCCCTGTCCGACACCGAGCTCGCCGCCATCCGCGAACAGTATCCGTTCCTTGTTCAGGACAACCTCCCCGTCGGCACCTACACCGGCCAGACCGAGGAAATCGTCTGCGTCGCCGTTCAGGCCGCGCTCGTTGCCTCCAAGGACCTCAGCGAGGACGTCGTCTACGAGATTACCAAGGGCATGTTCGACAACAAGGCTGACCTCGAAGCGGGCCACGCCAAGTTCGGCTTCCTGGATGCCAAGGTCGCGTCCGTCGGTACTGTCCCCCTGCACCCCGGCGCTGAGAAGTACTACAAGGAGATTGGCGTCCTGTAAGACGCATGCTCCGTGCGAAAACACAGCAAACAGTTCACGGTGACGGCCGCCGCAATAATACTGATTATTGCGGCGGTCGTTTTCCTAAGCTCGCGGACGGGATACTATCTGACCGTGCGCAACCGCGATACCGGCGCGCTGTACGCCCGCTATCGCATGGGGGAGGGCGAGCGCTTCTCGGTCACCTTCATTCACTCCGTCAACAATTATCCTCTGACAGACACCTACGAAATTGAGGACAAGAACATCTACGTTGAGGAGACCACCTACTGCTCCTTCGGCGCCGGCGTTCAGACGGAACTGAACCCCGGCGAGGTGCTGGACAAGGTCTACCTCGACCGCCCGGACTATCAGGGCTGGGCGATGGTCATTCGCAACATCCATCAGCTTCGCAACAACGTGGGGTACATCGTCGGCACAGTGTCCGACCATGTGCTGACGGTCAATGGGCAGGACGTGAGCCTGCGCAATCTGTGCGGAAGAAACGCGGCGGTGCGCTTCAACTACGAGTTCTTCGCGTGGTAGCGCCGCACGCTTCTATACATAGGAAAAGGGGGAAACGCAATGTCTGAGAAAGACGACATCAAAAAAACCGCGATAGACGCCGACGTCGGTACCATGGAAGACGTCGATGCCATCATGAAAAAGTATGACCGGGAATCCAACACCCGCGTCTGGGAGGGCACGCCCAAGCTGGTGGTTCGCTGGCTGACGATTGCCTTCGGCATTTTCATGATTGTCATGAACATGTTCCTGAAGATGGACGAGCGCGCGCGCCGTCCGATTTTCCTGGGGCTGGTGCTCCTGCTCGTATTCATCTACTACCCGCTCAAGAAGGGTACGCAGAAGGTCAATCACATGCCGTGGTATGACGTCGTGCTGGCGGTGGTCGGCTCGTTCTGCTACTTCTACTATCCGCTCAACCTTGCCAAGATTGTCAACCTTGGCACGCGCATCCAGAAGCTGACGCTCGACGTCGGCAGCCTGAAAATCCCGATTCTGATTGTGTTCGGCATCATCGGCACGCTGGTGCTCGTGGAGGCATGCCGCCGCGTGGTCGGCATCCCGATTATCTGCGTGGCGAGCGTGTTCGTCATCTACGCCTTCGCCGGCGCGGGCAAGGACCTCAAGACGGTTGTCTACAACCTGTTCTACACGACCACCGGTATCCTCGGCACGCCGATTGGCGTCTGCTCGACCTACATTGCGCTGTTCGTCATTTTCGGCGCCTTCCTCGAGGCGACCGGCGTGGCAAACTTCTTCATTGACTGCGCGAACACCCTGGCCGGTTGGGCAAGCGGCGGTCCCGCCAAGGTGGCGGTCATCTCCTCCGCGCTGTGCGGCATGGTGTCCGGCTCCTCCGTCGGCAACACGGTGACCACGGGCTCGGTCACCATCCCGATGATGAAGAAGACGGGCTATCCGCCCGAATTCGCGGGCGCGGTCGAGGCGGCAAGCTCCACGGGCGGTCAGATTATGCCGCCGATTATGGGCGCCGCCGCCTTCCTGATGGCTGAGATGGTCGGTGTTCCGTACAAGGACATCATCGTGCGCGCCATCCTGCCTGCGTTCCTGTACTTCCTCGGCATCTTCCTGATGGTCCACTTCATGGCAAAGAAGCTGAAGCTCAACGGCATTCCCAGAGACCAGCTGCCCAAGGGCAAGGACGTTCTGCCGAAGATTTACCTGATTCTCCCGCTGGTCGTCCTGGTCTACATGATTATGGTCGGCTTCACGATGGCAACCGCCGCGGTCTACGCCATTCTCTACTGTCTCGTCGTTTCGATGATCAACCGCGAGAGCGGCAAGAAGGCGCTCGTCATGGCGCTGCCGCTGATTCCGCTGCTCTACATGACGCTCTTCGCCCGCAAATGGGACATCGAGAGCTTCATGGGTCAGAACGGCACCAAGCTCTGCGTGGGCATCGCCGTCGCGCTGATGGTCATCAACTACCTCATCAGCACGCCGAACCGCAAGGAGTTCCCGATGGTCTTTGACGCCTTTGAAAACGGCGGCAAGAACACGCTGTCCGTCGCCGTCGCCTGCGGCATGGCGGGCATCATCGCGGGCGTCGTCACGATGACCGGTCTCGGTCAGGTGCTCATCAGCGCCATCGTCAAGATGGCGAACGGGCGCATCATCATCGCGCTGGTGCTGACGATGTTCTGCTGCATCGTGCTGGGCATGGGCGTTCCGACCACCGCGAACTACATCATCATGGCGACCACCTGCGCGCCGATTCTCGGACCGGCAGGCATGGGCCTTGAGCTGATGGCGGCACACATGTTCTGCTTCTACTTCGGCATCGTGGCAGACATCACCCCGCCGGTGGCGCTCGCCGCTTACGCAGGCTCCGCCATTGCAAAGGCGCCCCCGATGAAGACCGCGTTCAACGCAACGCGCCTTGCCATTGCGGCGTTCATCATCCCCTACATCTTCGCCTTCAACCCCGCAATGCTCTTCATCAACACGACGCCGCTGGACGTCATCCTCGTTGTCATCACCTCCGCACTCGGCATGCTCTCCATCTCGCTGGGCATGATTGGCTACTTCCTCAAAGAAATGAACATTCTCTTCCGCATACTCTGTGTGGTGGGCGGTCTGATGATGATTTACCCCGGCGTTGTGACCGACCTTATCGGCGTGGCAATTCTTGTGGCAATCTTCCTGATTGAGAAAATGTCGCTTGGCAAGCAGAAGGCGTAAGCCGTCTCTGCCGGCAGACAAACAGCAGCGTCAACGGGGGCTGTGCGGTACGAGCCGCGCAGCCCCCGCTTTTTTATGCGCAGTCCCACGCGCAAAAAAACGCGGGAGGCGGCTTCCCTTCGGAAGCGCCTCCCGCGATGTTGATTTTGGTTTGGGTTTACCTGGCCGCCTTGGCTGCCTTGAACGCCTCGGTGAGCATCGGAGTGACCTTGAACAGGTCGCCGCAAATGCCGTAGTCCGCGATTTCGAAAATCGGCGCGTTCTCGTTCTTGTTGACGGCGATGATGCACTCGCTCTCGCTCATGCCGGCCTTGTGCTGGATGGAGCCGGAGATGCCCAGCGCAATGTAGACCTTCGGATGCACGGTCTTGCCGGTCTGACCAACCTGGTGGTCCTGGCTGAGCCAGCCGCTGTCGATGGCGACACGGCTGCCGCCGACGACGCCGCCGAGCACGTCCGCCAGCTGCTCCGCCAGCTTGATGCCGCCCTCAACGTCCTTGCTGATGCCGCGGCCGACGGAGACGATGTAGTCCGCGCCAATCAGGTCGACGAGCTTCTTCGCCGCCTTGACGACCTCGATGACCTCGGTCGCAAGGTCGTCCTGGCTGAGCTGGACGTTGTACTTGGTGAGCTTCACCGCGTCGGCCTTCGCCTGGTCGAACGCGTTCTTCTTCATAACGCCGGGACGCACCGTCGCCATGGCGGGACGGAAGCGCGGGCAGACGATGGACGCCATCAGGTTGCCGCCGAACGCCGGACGGGTCATCTTCAGGCCGCGGGTGACGTCATGCTGCTCCATCTTGCCGGTTTCGTTGTTCTTGAGCATGATTTTGCCGAGCTTCTCAATGCGGTCCTCGGGCAGCGTGGAAGCGCCGCGCAGGAAGTCCTTGTAAGCGGGCATATCAACGTCAAGGTGCGTGCAGTCGGCGCAGAGGCCGGTGTGCAGACGCGCCGCGCAGCGCGGGCCGAGGTCACGGCCGATGTTGGTCGCGGCGATGAGGAACGCCTCCGGCTTGTACTCGGAGATGGCGTCACAGATGACCTTCGCATAGGCGTCGGTCGTGTAGGTCTTGAGCAGGGGGTGGTCGCAGACGATGACCTCGTCGGCACCGTAGCCGCCGAGCTCGCTGGCGATGCCCTCGACGTTGTCGCCCAGCAGCAGACCGCAGAGGTTCACGCCCAGCTCGTCGGCGAGCTTGCGGCCCTCGGAGATAAGCTCGAAGCTGGTGGGCATCATCTTGCCCTCACGCTGCTCGCAGAAGACCCAAACGTTCTTAAACTCCGCAATCTTGGAGCTGTCGAATTCCTTGTTGGCAAGTTCAACTTTCGTACGCATTGTTTCGATCCCCTTTCCTTAAATGATGTGTTTCGCGGCGAGAATACCGGCGAGCTCTTCGCAGGTCTTCATGTCGTTGCCCTCGAGCATCTTGCCCGGCTCCTTCTGCGGGGGCGTGAAGGAGGTCAGGATGTTGGTCGGGGAACCGCTCAGACCGATGGTGGACTTGTCGATGAGGGGGTTGTCCTTCAGGGCGTTGTAGTCCAGAACGGTCATGGGCTTGGAATAGGTCTCGAAGATGCCGGAAACGCTCATATAGCGCGGGGTGTTGAGTTCCTTGATGCAGGTGACCATGCAGGGGGTCTGCTCCTTAATCATCATATAGCCGTCCTCAAGCACGCGCTTGACGGTGACGGTGTTGCCTTCCTTGTGGATTTCGGCGGCATAGGTGATTTGGGGCAGGTGCAGCTTCTCGGCAATCTGCGGGCCGACCTGCGCGGTGTCGCCGTCGATGGCCTGGCGGCCGCAGAAGATGAGGTCGTCGTCCTCAATGCCGATGGTGTCAAGACCGGCGGCAATGATCTGGGACGTGGCGTAGGTGTCGGAGCCGCCGAACTCGCGGCCGGAGATGAGGTAGGACTCGTCGCAGCCCATCGCCATCAGCTCGCGGAGCATGCCCTCTGCCGGGGGCGGGCCCATCGTGACGGCAACGACCTTGCAACCGGTCTCGTCCTTGAGCTTGAGCGCAGCCTCGACGGCGTTCATGTCGTCGGGGTTGATGATGGTCTGCATGAGAGCGCGGTTGAGCGTACCGTCCGGATTCACAGCGAGTCTGCCGGAGGTATCGGGGACCTGCTTGACGCAAACAAGAATCTTCATGTTCAGTTACCTCCCTCTCTTAGTTCACACCGAGGTACTTGGCGATGACCATGCGCTGGACCTCGCTGGTGCCCTCGTAGATCTCCGTGATCTTCGCGTCACGCATCATGCGCTCCACGGGATACTCACGGGTGTAGCCATAACCGCCGAAGAGCTGGACGGCGCGGCGCGTCACGTCGGAGGCAGCCTCTGCCGCGAACAGCTTCGCCATGGAGGCGTCCTTGCTGTAGTCTTCGTGGTTCTGCTTCTTCATCGCAGCGGCGTAGACCAGGTACTGCGCAGCCTGCATGCGGCACGCCATGTCGGCAAGCTGGAACTGCGTGTTCTGGAACTGGGAGAGGCGGCGCTTGAACTGCACGCGCTCCTTGGTGTACTTGACCGCCTCGTCAACGGCACCCTCGCCGAGGCCGAGCGCCTGCGCGGCAATGCCGATACGGCCGCCGTCAAGCGTCTTCATGGCAATCTTGAAGCCGTCGCCTTCCTTGCCGAGCAGGTTCTCCTTCGGGACGATGCAGTCCTCGAAAACCAGGTCGGTGGTGGAAGAGCCGCGGATACCCATCTTCTTCTCGTGCTTGCCGCTGGAGAAGCCGGGGAACGCACGCTCAACGATGAACGCGGAGATGCCGTGGTTGCCCTTCTTCGGGTCGGTCATGGCGAAGACAACCATCGTGTCCGCCACGGAGCCGTTGGTGATGAAGCACTTCGAGCCATTGAGCACGTAGTGGTCGCCATCGAGCACGGCGATGGTCTGCTGACCGGAGGCGTCGGTACCGGCGTTGGGCTCGGTGAGACCGAACGCGCCAAGCTTGCGACCGGAAAGCAGGTCAGGCAGATACTTCATCTTCTGCTCTTCCGTGCCGTTCTCGAAAATCGGAGCGCAGCACAGAGAGGTATGCGCGGAAACGATAACCGCCGTGGTGCCGCAGGCCTTCGCCAGTTCCTCAACACACATGGCATAGGAGAGCACGTCGCCGCCGGCGCCGCCATACTGCTTCGGGAAGTAGATACCCAGCATGCCGAGCTTTGCCATCTTCTCGACGGTCTCCATGGGGAAGCGCTCTTCCTCATCGATTTCCTCAGCTAAGGGCTTGACTTCCGTCTCCGCGAATTCGCGGTACATCTTTCGAGCCAGCTCATGCTCTTTGGACAGATGAAAATCCATACTCTTTTACTCCTTCGCTACAAATTTTTTGGTTCGTCATTTTTTTAACAAACACATCTCGGACATCTAAATTATACCCTTATCACCTCAGATTCGCAAGAAGAACATCTTGCAAATCCAAAAATTAGCTTTTATAACGAAATATCGCTCAGATTTTTGTATCATATGTCATGTCGATGAAAGATTTCTGTCATTTTTTTGCATTTGCCATACGATTCTGTTGCGTCCTGCATCGGGTGAAACACGAGGCAGGGTTTTTTTGCGCATTTTTCAAAAATATCTACCATTTTTTGCCGTTGTATGATATGATGAAACCGTATAGCAGAAAGGTTCCGGCGCTCTGCGTGCCGGAGGGCTTGAGGAAATGAGGTGTGTCCCATGAAGTGTCCGTACTGCGGCAACATTGAGAGCAAGGTTGTGGATTCCCGTCCCGCCGAGGAGGGCAGCAGCATCCGCCGCCGCCGCGAATGTCTGAGCTGTTCGAGGCGGTTCACCACCTACGAGACGGTGGAGAGTCTGCCGATGATGGTCATCAAAAAGGACGGCAGCCGCCAGAGCTTTGACCGTGAAAAGGTCACGGCGAGTATGATTCGCGCCTGCGAAAAGCGCCGCGTTTCGCTGGACGTGATTGAGCAGATCAGCGAGGAGATTGAGCAGACGCTGCAAAACGCGCTGGAGCGTGAGATCAGCAGCGACTACATCGGCGAGCTGGTCATGTCGAAGCTGCGCCCTGTGGACGAGGTCGCCTACGTCCGCTTTGCCTCGGTGCACCGCCACTTCCGCAACATTGACGATTTTCTGCACGAGCTGAACAAGCTGGTGGTGGAGAAGTAGGATGCCCTATACCCTTGCGGACGTCCGGCGCGAGTATGACCGGCTGGACGGCCTGTGCGGTGTGAACACGACGCAGGTGGCGCTGCGCGTCTCCACGCGCGCCGTCCGGCGTCTGGGCAGCTGCCGCTGCGTCGGGGACCGGGTTGACGCCATCACCATCTCCGACTTTGTGCTCAGCGCGCCGGAGACGGTGTTCCTCGACACAATCCGCCATGAGTATGCGCATGCGCTGGTGAAGCTGCGTTTCCCGCGCCAGCGCCACGGGCACGATGCGCTGTGGAAGGCGGCGTGCCGCGAGGTCGGCTGCTCTCCCCTGCGCTGCTGTGACCCGGCTGCGATTCCTGCCCTGCCCCGCGGGCGGGAGGAACCCTACCGCCACCGCCTGCGCTGCCTCGTCTGCGGCGCTCACTGGGACTACAAGCGCGAGACGAAGCTGCTGCGCCTGATTCGCTCCGGCGGCTCCCGTCACTGCACCTGTCCACACTGCGGCGGACACCGCTTTGCGGTCGAGGCGCTGTGAGCGGCACGGTCAAAAAAAGCATCCCTCCACCGTCAGTGGAGGGATGTCATGTTATCAGACGGTCCAGAGAGAGGGATAGCACGTCCCGTCCCCAAGAAGAAGCGTGCCGTAGGTCGGGCGGCGGTAATCGCCGATGCTTCCCGGATTGAGCAGCCAGACACCGTTGCGCAGCTCCACAAAGGGGCGGTGCGTGTGCCCGAAGAGCGCAACGTCCACACCCTGCGCCATCGCCTCACGCATGAGGATGCTCAGGTCTCCCTTGACGCCCAGCGTGTGCCCATGGCAGAGCAGGATGCGCTTCCCCTCGTAAACAAGAATGCGCGTTGCCGCCGTACCTCCGCGAAAATCGCAGTTCCCGGGCACCTGCTCGATGGGCAGCGCAGGATAGCGGCTGCGCAGGACCTCTGCGTCGTGCCAACCGTCGCCCAGGTGCATCACCAGGTCCGGGCGCTCCCGCTCAACGGCGCGGCACATATTTTCCACGTCACCGTGGGAATCGGATACCACAAGAATTTTCATAGCACTACCGTCACTCCATACGTCAGGGCGGTCATAATCAGACCCGCAATCAGCGTGCCAAGGAAGATGATTGGCACGGAGTTTTTCAGCCGCAGCTCCATCAACGCAGCAATCAGCGAACCCGTCCATGCGCCGGTGCCCGGCAGCGGGATTGCCACAAACATCAGCAGGCCCCACGCCTTCCAGCGCAGCAGGTTTTTGTTGCTCATCTTGGCATAGGCGCGCCCCTCCAGCCGGTCGACAAGACCGCCAAGCCTGGGGATGTGCACGCGAATCCAGCGAAACAGCCTGCGGCTGAAGAGGATGACAAAGGGCACGGGGATGTTGTTGCCCAGCAGCGACGCCAGCAGCGCCGCGGGGATTGGCAGACCCATCGCAACGCCCGCAGGCACGCCGCCGCGCAGCTCCACCACGGGCACCATGGAGATAAACATCGTCAGCAGGAACTCGCCGACGGCGTTCTCATGAAAAAAAACCATCAATGATTGCAGCATAGAAACGCGATTCCTCTTGGTCATAGAAATAATTTGAGGTATTATACAGGATAGTTCGCAAAAGCACAAGAGCTTTCCTCACGTTTTTCTGTTTTTTGTCATTCGGTCATTCCCGGAAGCCTTGTCCGGCTGCCGCAGCGCCGTGGTTCTGCGCAGGCCTTCTCAGGCGCAGCGCATTGCGCGCGGCGCCCGCGCAGTGCGGCGCCCGCGCGTAGAAAAAAGCGCAGATTTCCAAAATTCTCCTTGACAGGTTCTTCTTCCTGTGGTAGTATACTTCCGCAAAACAAAGAAGGTCGGCGCAACCGTCCTCACCCCCAGCAATGCGAAGGGGTCAATAAGAAGCAGGCGGGCGTGTGCCCGTGTTTCCTGCGCTTATTGTGGACGGATGCGAACGCATCCGCCTTTTCTTTGTAAAATTTCCGTATTGGGGGTGCTCCGGTATTAGCAGCAATGTGCATCAGCTCAATGAAGAGATCCGCGACAGCGAGGTTCGTTTGATCGGCTCTTCCGGCGAGCAGCTCGGAATCATGTCCGCCGATGAGGCGCTCAGGATTGCCGATCAGCAAGGACTCGATCTCGTGAAAATCTCACCGCAGGCCAATCCGCCCGTCTGCAAGCTCATGGATTACGGAAAGTTCCGTTTTGAGCAAAGCAAGCGTGAGAAGGAAGCCCGCAAAAACCAGCACGTCGTCGAGATCAAAGAAGTGCGCATGTCGCCCGGTATCGACGTGGGTGATTTCAATACCAAGCTCAAAAATGCCCAGAAATTTCTCTCCGAGGGCAACCGTGTGAAGGTTTCCGTCCGCTTCCGCGGGCGCGAGATGGCGCACACGGAAATCGGCCGCGAGCTTCTGCTCCGTTTTGCCGAGCAGGCAGGCGAGTCCGCGACGCTCGAAAAGAATCCCAAGATGGAAGGTCGCAGCATGTCCATTTTCCTCGCCCCGAAGGCAGGAAAGTAACCTAACAGAAAAGGAGAACAACATCATGCCCAAGCTGAAAACTCACAGCGGCGCGAAAAAGCGCTTCAACAAGACCAAGACCGGCAAGATCAAGGTCGCCAAGGCGTTCAAGAGCCACATCCTCACGAAGAAGCCCACCAAGCGTACGCGCAAGCTGCGTCAGGGCGGCTATGCCGACGTGACGAAGCAGAAGACCATCGAAAAGATGATCCCCTACAAATAAGCTGAAAAGAGTACGCTGAAAGGAGCTTAATGATATGGCACGTGTAAAAGGCGCGATGATGACGCGCAAAAGAAGAAATAAGACCCTGAAGCTTGCGAAGGGTTACTGGGGCAACAAGTCCCGCCACTATAAGATGGCCAACGAGCAGGTCATGAAGTCCCTGACCTACGCCTACGTCAGCCGCCGTCTGAAGAAGCGCGACTTCCGCTCCCTGTGGATCACCCGCATCAGCGCGGCGTGCAAGGCCAACGGCATGAACTACTCCACCTTCATGCACGGTCTGAAGCAGGCGAACGTCACCATCAACCGCAAGATGCTCAGCGAGCTGGCAATCAACGATGCCGCCGCGTTCACCAAGCTGGTTGAGCTTGCCAAGAAGGCGTAAGCATTCCCCGCAGTCAAACAGGTCTTTGCCGTCCGGCAGGGACCTGTTTTTTGTAGTGGTATTTTCCCAAAGCCTGTGCTATACTATATTGTATCTTTTTGTTCACAGAAAGGGTTTTCATCATGAGTCTGCTGCATTCCATTCTGCTGGGAATCATTCAGGGTGTGACGGAGTTCCTGCCCGTCTCCAGTTCAGGGCACCTTGCCATCGCGGAGCATCTGCTCGGCATGGAGGGCGCATCCGAAATCCCGGAGTTTTTTGACGTGCTGCTGCATCTCGGCACGCTCGTCGCGGTCTTCGTCGCCTACTGGGGTGAAATCTGCGACATCGTGCGCGAGTTCTTCCGCGGCTGCGGCGACCTGCTGCACCACACGACGCCGGACCGCATCCCGCCCGCGCGGCGCATGATTCTGCTCATCATCGTCGGCACGCTGCCGCTGTTCCTCGTGCTGCCCATCAAGGACAAGGTCGAGGCGCTGTCGGACAACATGTGGTTTGTCGGCGGGGCGTTGCTGTTCACCGGCTTCATGCTTTTTTTCTGCGACCGCGTCAAAGCCGGGCGCAAAACGGAGAAAAGCGCCACGCTGCTCGACGCGCTGATTGTCGGCATTGGGCAGGCGGTTGCCACCTGCCCGGGCGTCTCCCGCTCCGGCATGACCATTACGACCGGCTGCTTCCGCGGCTTTGAGCGCAGCTTTGCCGTGCGCTTTTCCTTCCTCATGTCCATTCCCGCCATTCTCGGCGCAAATCTCCTTGCCGTCAAGGACGCGGTGGAGGCGGGCATCGATGTGCAGGAGGTGCCGGTGTATCTCGCAGGCGTGGCGGTGTCTGCGGTGGTGGGCTATGCCTGCATCCGCCTGCTGCGCTTTATCGCAAGCAAGGGGCGCTTCGGCGTCTTCGCATACTACTGCTGGGTCGTGGGCGCGCTGGTGCTCATCCTGACGGCGACCCGCTGACAACGGAAGGAATCACTATGGCATCACAGAAGAAACCAAGCCAAAAAACCACGGCGAAGCGCAGCGCGTCCACCCGCTCCCGGAGCGGCAGACGCAGGAGCCCCGCGAAAAAGCAGCCCATCCGCCGCGAGGTCGGCGGCGTGCTCTGCCTGTTGCTTGCGCTCTTCGTCGGCATCAGCTACTTCCAGCACGAGGCGCTGTTCATCAAATGGGTCTACACCTTCTGCCGCGGCATGACCGGCTGGGGCTGGTACGCCACGCTGCCCGCACTGCTGCTGTGCGCGTGGATTCTGCTGCTCCACCGGGGACGGCCGGTCATCTCCCACGTCGTCGGCGCGCTGGGACTGCCGGTGACGGTGGGCGCGCTGGTGCACGTCGCCACCGATGCGCAGGGCGTCACCTCCAGCTTCGGCGCTCTGCTCGCGCTCTGGGAGACCGGCGTGAAGCTGGCATCCGGCGGCGCGCTCTCGGGCGGACTTGCCGTTCTCTTCACGGCGGTCATCGGCAAGGTCGGCACGATGATTGTCTTCGTGCTCGCGCTGCTGGTATGCCTGATGGCGGCGCTGCGTCTGACGCCCGCCGGCATTGCCGACGCGGTGAGGCAGCACGAGTTCGTACCCTATGACGAGCCGGAGCCGAAGACGCCGCACCCCGCCCGTCCCAAAACGCCCAGACCCGTCATCGACATTCCCGTGGACGACCCCGTCGAAACGCCGAAGCCGAAGCCGCTGTTCTCCGGCGTCCGCAAGAGCTTTTTCGTCAAGAAGGCGGACCACATCCGCACGCCGGACCAGTTGCTCACCGAGACCGACGGCGCGCCCGCAGCCGCACCGGAGCCGGCAAGGCCCGCCGAGCCTGCCGCACCCGCCGTCTCTCCCGCTCCCGCCGTCTCCCCCGCTCCTGTTGTCTCCCCAGCGTCCTCCGCTCCCGTTGCACAGCCAGAGCCAAGGCCGAAGGCGGAAAAGCTCAGCGGCGGCGACGTAGAGCGCGCGACGGCGGAGGTCACCGCCGAAATCGAGGCGGCGCAGGCGACGACCCCGGAGTACCGTTACCCGCCCATCACCCTGCTCCAGTCGGGCAGCTACGGCAACAGCGATGCGGCAGGCGCGGAGCTGCGCAACAACTCCCGCCGTCTGGGCGAGACGCTCCGGAGCTTCGGCGTGGAGGCAACGGCGGGCGAGGTCGTGCGCGGACCGAGCGTCACACGCTACGAGTTCACGCTTGAACAGGGCGTCAAGCTCTCGAAAATCACGAATCTGCAGGACGACATCGCCCTCGCGCTGGGCGCGACCGGCGTGCGCATTGCACCCATACCCGAGAAAATCTCCGTGGTGGGCATCGAAGTCCCCAACAAGCTGGTCACGCCCGTCCACATCCGCGACGTGCTGGAGTCCCGCGCCTTTGCCGAGCACAAGTCCAACGTCTGCTTCTCGGTGGGCAAGGACATCAACGGCCGCCCAATCGTCGGCGACATCGCGCGCTTCCCCCACGTGCTGATTGCCGGCACGACCGGCTCGGGTAAATCCGTGTGCACCAACTCGCTCATCGTCTCCCTGCTCTACAAGTCCACGCCGGAAGAGGTGCGCTTCATCATGGTGGACCCGAAGATGGTGGAGCTTGCGCCCTACAACGGCATCCCGCATCTGCTCATCCCGGTCGTCACCGACCCGAAAAAGGCGGCGGGCGCGCTGCAGTGGGCGGTGTACGAGATGATGAAGCGCTACCAGCTCTTCTCCAACCACGGCGTCAAGGACCTTGCCTCCTACAACCGCCTGGCGGAGACCGACCCTGAGATGCGCAAGTTCCCCACCGTCGTCGTGGTCATCGACGAGCTTGCCGACCTGATGCTTGTGGCGGCAAAGGAGGTCGAGGAGTCCATCTGCCGCGTGGCACAGATGGGCCGCGCCGCGGGCATGCACCTGGTCATCGCCACGCAGCGTCCCAGTGCCGACGTGATTACCGGACTGATGAAGGCAAACATCCCCAGCCGCATTGCCTTTGCGGTGGCGTCGAGCCTGGAGTCCCGCATCATTCTGGACACCACGGGCGCGGAAAAGCTGGTGGGCAAGGGCGACATGCTCTATGCCCCGCTGGGCGAGGGCAAGCCCCGCCGCGTGCAGGGCTGCTTTATCTCCGCCGAAGAGATTGAGCGCGTGGTCGCCTTCGTCAAGGAGAACGGCGAGACGCGCTACGACAAGGACGTCATCGACAAGATTGAGCAGAACGTCGCGGAGAAGGAGCGCGGCAGCGCCAAGAACGCCCCGCCTGCCAACGACGAGCCCGGTGCGAACGACGCCGACGAGATGCTCAACGCCGCCGTCGAGGTCGTGCTCGAGACCGGTCAGGCGTCCACCTCCCTGCTTCAGCGCCGGTTGAAGCTGGGCTATTCCCGTGCGGCGCGCATCGTCGACCAGATGGAGGAGCGCGGCATCGTGGGTCCGTTCGAGGGCTCGAAGCCGCGCGCGCTGCTGATGACAAAGGAGCAGTGGCAGGAGCTGCAGATGAAAAAGCAGGGCGGCGGCGCGGAAGGCACGCCCGCCCCGGAAGCGGAGGAAAGCGTATGAAAATCATGGCCATCGACTATGGCGACGCGCACACCGGCGTCGCCGTCTCGGACCGGACGCTGACGCTCTGCGGCTTTTCCACCGTCGTCACGGCGTACCGCCCGGAGGCGGTGATTGAAAAGCTGCTGCCGCTGATTGCGGAGCACGAGGTCACGGAGCTGGTGCTGGGTCACCCGCTGAACATGAACGGCAGCCGCGGCCCGCGCGCCGAGAAGGCGGAGGGCTTCGCCGAACAGCTCCGCGCGGCGACGGGACTGCCCGTCACGCTCTGGGACGAGCGGCGCAGCACCGTGGAGGCGCACAACATCATGCAGTTCAACGGCAAGCGCGCCAAGGAGCGCAAGAAAACCGTAGACGCCGTCGCCGCCTCGCTGATGCTGGAGGGCTATCTCACTTATAAAAAAAGGAATGGCTGAAAGGGCGCCCCTCATAAGAAAGTTTTATAGTTTTTCGGAAATGGCATGATCTTCGGGTCATGCCATTTCCTGTTCCATCAGTACACTCAGCGGGATGAATCCGATCAGATCATAGCAGATATGGATGCTCTGGTGGCGTTTTCCGCTGCTTTTATCCGGAGCCCCGACATAGATCGCCTTGATCAGCTCATGAGCCGCATAAGGCGTCAATTCGGTCATATCCGCGTACTTCCTGACCTTCTGAATGAAAAGCTCAAGATTCTGGTTC
>JAILRK010000207.1 GCA_024698225.1 Oscillospiraceae bacterium
TCAAAATGCTTGAAAAGCATTTTGATAGCGCCGCAGGCGCGTAGGTATCGCATGAGACGACATGACGCGCTCTGCGCGGCATGAGCGTGCGAAGCACGCGCGATTTCAAATCAATCATTTTGATTTGAAATCAGTATCAGAGGGGAAAGGCGCGCATGCAGATGCGCGCCTCCCCGCGTATCGTATGAACGTGCAAAAGAGGAGGAAACGGAAATGGCAAACATCATCAAGGCACCCACGGCCGCGGCGGCGGGCGCGCTGGAGCTGCGCAACCGCGCGCTCGCGCGCAAGGCGGCGGCTGCGGGCTTCGTGCTGCTGCAAAACGACGGCACGCTGCCGCTGAAGGACGCGCGCGTCGCGCTCTACGGCGCGGGCGCGCGGATGACGGTCAAGGGCGGCACCGGCTCCGGCGCGGTGCGCGAGCGCTTCAGCGTGACCATCGAGGAGGGGCTGAAAAACGCGGGCTACGACATTGCCACGACGCCCTGGCTCGACCGCTTTGACAGGTTCTATGCCGACACCTATGAGGCGTACCGTCAGGAGCAGGAGGAGCGGGTGAAGGGCCTGCGCGAGTTTTATCAGATTCTGAACAAGGTCACGCCCTTCCGCCATCCGACCGGCATCCCCGTCACGGAGGAGGACGTCAGCGCCTCCGCCTGCGACACCGCAATTTACGTGCTGGCGCGTCAGGCGGGCGAGGGCAACGACCGCACGGACGAGCAGGGCGACTACCGGCTCGACGACGTGGAGCGCGAGAACCTGGAGTTCTGCGCCGCGCACTACAAAAACTTCGTCGTCATCGTCAACTGCGGCGGCGTGCTCGACGTGTCCTTCCTCGACACGCTTCACGTCTCCGCGCTGGTGTATTTTGCGCAGGGCGGCGAGGAGGGCGGCAACGCGCTGGCGGACGTGCTCTCCGGCAAGGTCAACTTCAGCGGCAAGCTCGCCACGAGCTGGGCGTACCGCTTTGAGGACCTCCCCTCCAACAGCACGTATTCCTACCTCGGCGGGGACCGCTATAACCAGGAGTACAACGAGGGCATCTACGTCGGCTATCGCTTTTTCGACACCTTCGGCGTCGCGCCGCGCTATCGCTTCGGCTACGGCCTGAGCTATACGCGCTTTGACGCGGCGGCGGAGCTGGTCAGCGTGGAGCGGGGCGCGGTGACGATGCAGGTGCGCGTGACGAACTGCGGCGACGTCTCCGGGCGGGAGACCGTCTTTGCCTATGCGAGCGTGCCCTTCGGCACGGCGGGCGCGGAGAAAAACCGCCTTGCCGCCTTTGCCAAGACGGGCGAGCTCTGCCCCGGCGCGGAGCAGACGCTGGCGCTGCGCATCCCGCTCAGACAGCTCTCCTGCTATGACGAGGCGAAGGCGGCGTGGGTCCTGCGCGCGGGAGAGTACGTCCTGCGGCTGGGCGAGGACGCCGTCGCCGTGCTGACGCTGGCGGAGGAGCGCGTGCTCGAGCAGTGCGTCAACGTCTGCCCGCCGCAGCACGAGATTCAGGAGATTACGCCGCCCGCGCGCGCGGCGGAGGCGCTGGACGGACTGCCGCGCATTGCGCTGGACGGCGCCGTGCCTGAGACGCTGGTCCACAGCTACGACACGCCGGGCGCGTCCGACCCGCTCTCCGACCGGATGACGGAGGAGCAGCTCATCACGCTTGCCGTCGGCGGCGGCACCTCCAACAGGAGCCTGCAGGTGGAGGCGATG
Source organism: Oscillospiraceae bacterium (assembly GCA_024698225.1). Taxonomy (GTDB): domain Bacteria; phylum Bacillota; class Clostridia; order Oscillospirales; family Oscillospiraceae; genus Hominicoprocola. Next base: position 1,714 of record JAILRK010000207.1, read on the forward strand.
GGCGCCTCCGGCACGACGAGCCCCGCGCTGTACGAGGCGCTGGGCGTGCCCAACGTCATTCTCTCCGACGGACCTGCCGGGCTGAACCTGACAAGCCACGTGGTGGAGCTGCCGGACGGCTCGACCAAGGCGGCGCGCGTGCCGGAGAATCTGGCGGCCTACCGGCGCTATTTCTTCGGCTTTGCGGGCATGGCGCTCAAGAGCCAGATGGCGGACCCGAAGGACGGCGTGCTCCACTATCAGTACGCCACCGCCTGGCCCTGCAGCCAGCTGCTCGCGCAGAGCTTCGACGAGGCGCTGCTGGAGGAGGTCGGCGACGCGGTGGGCGCGGAGATGGAGACGTTCGGCGTCACGGTGTGGCTGGCGCCGGGCATGAACATCCACCGCAACCCGCTGTGCGGGCGCACGTTTGAGTACTACTCCGAGGACCCGCTGGTCTCCGGCAAGATGGCGGGCGCAATCGTCCGCGGCGTGCAGAAGCACCCGGGCAAGGGCATGAGCGTCAAGCACTTCGCGGCGAACAACTGCGAGCTGGAGCGCAACGCCTCCTCCTCCAACCTGACCGAGCGCACGCTGCGCGAGCTGTATCTGCGCGGCTTTGAGATTGCGGTGCGGGAGTCCGCGCCCATGACGGTGATGGCGGCGTACAACAAGGTCAACGGCGTGTACTGCACCAACAACTACGACCTGCTGGTCAGGGTGCTGCGCAACGAATGGGGCTTCGAGGGCATGGTGATGTCCGACTGGGACTCCATGAAGGCCACGCGCGAGGACTGCACCGTGCCGCTCACCGGCGACGTGCAGAAGGCGCCCGCCGCGCAGTGCGACCTGATTATGCCGGGCAGACCCGACCAGCTTGAGGCGCTGCGCAAGGGCGTCGCGGACGGCAGCGTCCGCGTGGACGACCTGCGCAGAAGCGCCGCGCGCGTGCTGTGGATGGTCCGGCAGAACACCGTCCTTGCAATCAACGACGAGCCAACGAGATAAGGAGGGAACGCTTTGCTATACAACGTGAACATGAAGCTCGAGCATCTGCTGGAAAACGCGCAGGCGGTGCAGCTGTTCGACCGCTTTCTCCCCGGCGTGCGCGAGCGGGTGACGCAGAGTCCCCAGTCCCTGAAGCTCTCCGTGGAGCAGCTGATTCGCTATACCCGGATTCCGAACGCCGATGCGCTGCTCAGGGGACTGGACGCGGCGCTGCAGGCGCTCAACACCCCCGAAAACGCCGTCAGCCCGGCGGAGGCGAAGCTGATTGCGCGCTTCCGCGCCATCGACGCGGCGGCGCGGGAACAAGCGCCGCGTCCGGCGCAGCACCGGCAGGACTGCATCCGTCCCGGTCAGCCCTGGCTGGACACGAAGGGCGAGCGCATACAGGCGCACGGCGGCGCAGTCTACTATGAGGACGGCGTCTATTACTGGTACGGCGAGAACAAGGAGCACACGGACGGGAAAAACGGCATCTGGACCTGGGGCATCCGGGTCTACGCCTCCACCGACCTGATGAACTGGGAGGACCGCGGGCTGCTGATTCCGCCCGTGCTGGACGACCCGAACGCCGCGCTGTTCCCGACGAAGCGCGTGGACCGCCCGCACATCCTCCGCTGCGCGGCAACCGGAAAATACGTCTGCTGGATCAAGCTCTCCGGACCGGAGGCGGCGTTTACCGTCTGGCAGGCGGACCGGCTGCTCGGCCCCTATGAGGTGGTGGAAAACCTCTACAACCCCGGCGGGCACAAGGCGGGCGACTTTGACCTGATTGCCGACGAGGCGACGGGGAAGGCGTACCTGTACTTTGACGCCGACCACAGCTGCATGCTCTGCATGGAGCTCACGGCGGACTATCTGCACGCGGCGCGCGAGGTCGCGCGCAACTACCCCGACCTGCACCCGCCCTTTACCCGCGAGGCGCCCGCGCTGTTTGCCGCGCGGGGCAGGTGCTACATGCTCACCAGCGGCATGACCGGCTACGTGCCGAACGCGAGCGACAGCGCCGCGGCGGAGCGCTGGGACGCCGTGTTCACCAGCCTCGGCGACCCGCACGCGGACGAGCCGGACTGCTCGTCCTACAACAGCCAGATTTCCAAAATCTTCCGCGTGGAGGGCACGGAGCGCTTCATCGCCATGGCGGACCGCTGGCTGCCGGACTACAACGTGGACGCGCGGCGCGCGGACCTGTTCCGCCGCGTCATCGCCTCGAACTACGCGCCGGAGCAGTATCAGGCGAGCGAGGCGGAGCGCCGCGAGATGTACGCGGGCAACGTGCTGGAGACGGCGGACACCTCTCACGCCGAGTACGTGTGGCTGCCCATCGAGTGGGAGGGCGAGAAGCCGGTGCTCCGTTGGCACGACGCGTGGAAGGTTGAGGACCTGAGATGAAGCACTATATCGGCATCGACCTCGGCACCTCGGCGGCAAAGCTGCTGCTGGTGGACGAGACGGGGCGCATTCTGAACACGGTCACAAAGGAGTATCCCATCCGCTTCCCGCAGCCGGGCTGGAGCGAGCAGGACCCCGCCGACTGGTGGGACGCCTGCCGCGCGGGCCTTGCGGAGCTGCTGCGCGGCAGCGACGCCTCCGCCGTGGCGGGCATCGGCTGCGGCGGGCAGATGCACGGGCTCGTGATTCTGGACGAAAACGACGCGGTCATCCGCCCCGCGATTCTCTGGAACGACGCGCGCACGGCGGCGGAGACGGACTGGCTCAACACGGCGCTCGGTCGGGAGAAGCTCTCGGCGCTGACGGCGAACGTCGCCTTTGCGGGCTTCACCGCGCCGAAGCTGCTGTGGCTGAGGGCGCACGAGCCGGAGCACTTCGCCCGCATTGCAAAAATCATGCTGCCGAAGGACTACATCAATTACCGGCTCACCGGCGTGCACTGCTGCGACTGCTCCGACGCGAGCGGCATGCTGCTGTTCGACGTGAAAAACAGGCGCTGGTCGCAGGAGATGCTGGACGTCTGCGGCGTCAGCGAGGCGCAGATGCCGCGGCTGTTTGAGAGCTGCGAGGTCGTGGGCACGCTCAAGCCTGAGCTGGCGGCGGCGCTGGGCCTGCGCGACACGGTCCGCGTGGTCGCCGGCGCGGGCGACAACGCCGCGGCGGCG
>JAILRK010000214.1 GCA_024698225.1 Oscillospiraceae bacterium
TCAGCCGCCCCGTGCTGTGCGTCAGCGTTGAGGTACCCACCTTAATCGTAATGCGCATAGAGTTCACCGCCTTATCGTCTGATTCGGATTGTTTGCCAATATCGGACATTATACCGTAGGGTGGGGGAAAAGACAAGGGAAATCACGCACAATTGCCGCGGGAAAGCGCGCCGTCAGGCGACGGAACCGACGATGCGGGACCCCTGAGAGCGAAATACTCAGCTTTTTCTTTTTTCACAAAAAGTCTTTTCAATCGGGTGCTGCCGTTGTATACTGTGTTTGTACAGCGTGGACAACTCTGGAGAAACGATTGTGTGTTAAGGAGGAAATGTTATGTTTTTTAGACGAATGAAACAAACGCTTGCTCTGATACTGACAGCGGCTCTTCTGCTGCCAATGCTTCCGCCGGAGGCGTTGGCGCACTATGCTGATTCATCGGAGAAGCCGACCGTCATCACGACGACAGACGGCGCAACGACAGAGATTACCGAGGAGTGGGAGACCGCCTTCCCATACGGAACCTTTGCCTTTGGCAACAGCGAGGCGCAGGTCACGGAGGGCGGAGAGACCGCGGTCATCCACCTCTATCGTCTGGGCGGAACGAAGGGGCGCGCCACCGCTCGCGTGGTCTACGTTCCCGCCACTGTATACATTGCGGAGGATACCATCAGCTACGGCAATGCCGCCGGGGCGGATGACGTTCTCATCGAGGTGGAGGACCCGCTGCCCATCGCGCAGTATCAGCCGTTGGGTGTGGACCCTGCGCCGGAGCCCACCGCAGCGACGCTGAGCGAAGCGGAGTCCACCGACGCGGCTGCCCAGCCGGGTGACCGCGTGATTGCGCTCTCGGAGCCGGCGGACAGCTATTGCTGGTACGTGCTCTCCGACGGCGCGTGGGAGAGCGTCGAGGGCGCCGCGGAGGCGACGCTTGTGGTTTCCGCTGAGGACCTGGCGCAGTGGGACGTGCGCTGCGTCTTCACAAGAGACGGCGTGCGCTATTGCACCGACTCCCTCAAGGGAGTGGCGTACGAAGCGCCTGAGGCGGAGGTTCTGGAGGAGATACCCGCGGACCTTCCGCTGAACCCGGAGAGCGGCTATACCGCGCCGGAGTGGACCGGGACCTATGAGGGCTGCGTCTTTGACCTGACCTTTGCCGAGGATGAGTGGGTGAAGGACATCCGCGTCACCGCCGTGGACGACGAGACCGCCGAGGCAATCAAGGCGGGCACGTTTACCATCGTGGACTGTGAGGGCGGCAGCCTGTATGACAGCGCCAACACGCTGGCGCTCGCCGTGTTTGACAACGACGCGCCGGAGGAGAGCGTCATCGGCTTTTCCCTTGCGCAGTACGCGGCGGACAAGGCGGACGGCAAGGCCGTGCTCACCGTTACGCGCACAGGGGGCACGCAGACCATGGTCACCGTGCCCTACAGCACGAAGGACGGCAGCGCGCGTGCGGGAGAGGACTATCAGGCGGTGTCCGGCTCGCTCGCCTTTTTCGCGGACGTGACCGAGCAGACCATCGAAATCCCCCTGATTGACAGCGGTGAGAGCGCGGACGAGCCGCTGACCTTCCGGGTGGAGCTGGGAGACGTGGTGGGCGACCGGCAGGGACTGGTCACGCTGGAGCAGTCGGTCGCCACCGTCAGCCTGACGAGCAGCGGCGCTGCGGAGACGGAGAACCTTGCCACCATGCTCCGGGACGACGGCGCGGTGGACGCCTCCGCCACCGTCACGGAGGCGGAACGCGTGGCGGCGCCCGTGGACCGGCAGGTCGTCACGGGAGCGCAGGTCATCGATGCGGACGAGCCGCTGTGCGCCGAAATCGTCGGCATGGGGGACAGCAGCGAGCTGAGCCTTCAGACCTATGATTACGGTGCCGTCCGATTCAGCCGCTACTACATCAATAACTATGACAGCAACTATTGGAAGACCACGCTCCTGGAGGCGGGCAGCTCCTACCTGTCTGACGCAAACAGCGTCGGCGCGGTTCGCGCCTGGAAGGGCGACGGAAGCGACACGGCCAATGGCGGACACAAAATTGAAGGGCAGAGCGGCGGCAAGAGCGCCTCATTGTCGATTCCGTATCTGTCGCAGATGTTTGAGAGCGTCTCAGGGGTATTCTATTATGGCGTTTCCGTCTTGGATTCGTCGCTTTACGGCGCGGAGTTTGTCTATCCCTGGGCGGCTGTGACAAAGAGCAGCGGCGGCAACGCCTATTATACCGACGCCGGCGTATCTTGGAGCGGAAACTTATTTAAAGGTTATAAATATAGGTGGAGCGGCTCGGGAAGCATCAACCAGTCGTTTGCGATGAACTCCGCTCTTAGCGGCGTTACCATCGGCCTTTCCAGACACGATGCGCATAACGGCGACAAGGGAACCGCCAAGGTGGACGTCAATAAGCTTACTTTTGTTCGCCGCAGCCTGACAAAAGACATGAAGCTGCGCATCCACACCGCCAACGACGGTGAGAGCGGGGACGGCAACGTGGTCACCGCGCCGCAGGGCGGCGCCGCCCTGACTGTGAGCAG
>JAILRK010000226.1 GCA_024698225.1 Oscillospiraceae bacterium
ATGCTCAAGCAGCAGCTGGTGCTTGAGAATCTCTGCGCGCGCTACGGCGTCGCGCTCCCGGCGGAGGACGAGGCGGAGCTCGCCGCGCAGCGCGCCGCCTACATCGAGCAGTACGGCGGGGAGGACGGCTACCTGGCCGAGCTTTACAAGCTGGGCATCGGCGACGAGAGCTTCCTGCGCCTTATGCGCGCGGGCCGTTTGTATCAGGCGCTCTACGACTCCTATGCGACGCCCGGCAGCGCGCTCTATGCGGACGACGACGTGCTGCGCGCCTACGCCGCCGGCGCGGGTTGGATCACCGCCGACCACATCCTGCTGATGACCATCGACCAGCAGACGCGCGAGCCGCTTCCCTCCGCGGCCGTCGCCGAAAAGCGGGCGCTGGCGGAGGACCTGCTGTGGCGGCTGCGCGACAGCGCCGAGCCGGTCGCGCTGTTCGGCGAGTTGGCGGACGAATACAGCGAGGACGCCGGCCGCCAGAGCAATCCCGAGGGCTATACCTTCACCCGCGGCACGATGGTCGAATCCTTCGACTCCGCCGCCCGCGCGCTGGAGGAGGGCGAGTACAGCGACATCGTCGAGTCGGAGTACGGGTTCCACATCATTCTGCGCCGCCCGCTGGACGTCGCGGCGGCGGTGCGGGCCGTGCGCCCGGAGTATTTCGAGGCGTTCTTCCTCGGCGAGCTGGAGCGCGCCGAGCTTACGTGCAGCCCGCTGGTCGACCGCTTCGACCCCGCCGCGATCTACGCCGCGCTGCTGGACGCGCAGGGCGGGGCGGGCGAGGCGCCCGACGCCGCGCCGTGATGACGCTTGCCCTGCACGAGAAACGTTAAATCCTTAACGAAGTGCATGAAATGTTGCATATTTTGAGCGAAAAGGCGCGTTTTTGCAGTTGCTTTTTCATATTTTCTTGTGTATAATAATTTTTGCTGTGAACGAGCAAGCGCTCGATCCGAAACACTATTATATGTTACAAGGAGAAACGCCATGAAAGACCTGTATGTCGTAAACTGCTGCCGCACCGCCGTCGGCTCCTACGGCGGGAGCCTGAAGGACGTCCCCGCCGCCCAGCTCGGTTCCATCGTCGTCAAGGAGGCGCTCAAGCGCGCGAACGTCGCGCCGGAGAACGTCGATGAGCTGATGTTCGGCTGCATCCTGACCGCCGGCCTCGGCCAGAACGTCGCCCGTCAGGTCGGCATCGGCGCGGGCCTTCCTTACAGCGTTCCCGCCTACACCGTCGGCATGGTCTGCGGCTCGGGCATGAAGGCCGTCATCGAGGCGGCGCGCTGCATCCTCGCCGGCGACGCGGACATCGTTGTCGCGGGCGGCACCGAGAACATGAGCGCCGCTCCCTACACGCTCCCCGAGGAGCGTTGGGGCGCCCGCATGGGCGACAAGAAGGTCGTCGACGAGATGATTAAGGACGGCCTTTGTGTCGCGTTCAACAACTATCACATGGGCACCACCGCCGAGAACATCAACGACGTGTGGGGCATCACCCGCAAGGAGCAGGACGAGTTCGCCTTCTCCTCCCAGAGCAAGACCAAGGCCGCCATTGACTCCGGCCGCTTCAACGACGAGATCGTCCCCGTGCCCGTCAAGGTCAAGAAGGAGACTGTGGAGTTCAAGGTCGACGAGTTCCCGCGCCTGACCCCGCTGGAGAAGCTCGGCAACCTGCGCGGCGCCTTCCCCGTCGGTCCCGAGTCCCCCGCGCCCGCCGTCACCCACACCTTTGAGCCCACCGGCCTCAAGGACAGCGAGGACAAGGGCCAGCAGCGCGTCACCGCCGGCAATGCCTCCGGCATCAACGACGGCGCAGCCGCAATCGTGCTCGCCAGCGGCGAGGCGGTCGAGAAGTACGGTCTCAAGCCCATGGCGAAGCTGATTGGCTGGGGCCAGGGCGGCGTTGACCCGAAGATCATGGGCGTTGGTCCCGTGCCCGCGTCCCGTCAGGCGATGGCAAAGGCCGGCGTCAGCATCGACGACATCGACCTCGTCGAGGCGAACGAGGCGTTTGCGGCGCAGAGCATCGCGGTTGCCCGTGAGCTCGGCTTCGACATGAGCAAGGTCAACGTCAACGGCGGCGCCATCTCCATCGGCCACCCCGTCGGCGCGTCCGGCGCGCGCATCATCGTCACCCTCCTGTACGAGATGGCGAAGCGTCCCGAGGCGAAGAAGGGCCTTGCCACCCTCTGCATCGGCGGCGGCCAGGGCGTTGCCACCGTGTTCGAGAAGTGCTGAACGGCACGCCTCACGGCATCTGACCGCGGCTGACGCAGCCGCGCAACATCCCACAAAACCAGCGGCGCAGTCCTCCGGGACTGCGCCTTTTTTGCGCAACGCAGCGGCGTTCGCGGTTGCTTTCCCGGCAAAGTGTGGTATGATGGGATAATTGAATACGATATGCCGGCGGCACAGCGGTCTTCCTGCCCATGTCGCGCCGACGCCGTTTGCACCCGCGCGAAAAGACAACGAAGGAAAGCAGGTGAATACCATGGCTGATTTTACGATTCACAGCATTTACAGCTCCATGACCACCGCACACTCCCCGCAGGACTACCTGCACAAGCCCGACCGGGAGAGCTGGACCGCCTGGGACTGGCTGTGCGCCCTGAACGACGGCTTGACCGGCGACGCGGCGCGCGAGCGGTACGACGCGTTTGACCGGATGAAGGAGGACCTTCAGGCGCTGATTGCCGCCGGAAGCGAGCGGCCCGCGCCGAGCGAGGCGCAGATGATGGTTCGCTTCGGCGGCCGCGTGCGGGCGGTTTTCGGCTGGCTGCGTGCTGAGACCGGCCCGGACGGGTCCGCAACTGTAAGCGCCGCCCGCGTCACACAGCGGAAAAAACACGAACAGCGCCCCGCATTAGAAGGTGCTAATTAGGGATATGCAAAAAACATATTTTTAACAGGCATTCTTCAAGCGGGTGGCACAAGAAAATACGGCTATATCGAGCATTACGCCCGATATAGCCGTTTTTCTTTACCTATCGGTGCTCC
>JAILRK010000270.1 GCA_024698225.1 Oscillospiraceae bacterium
GGGCGTGGCAGAGCCGGAGCGTCTGGCGGAAATCGTGCTGCGCGCCTGCGCATATCTGCCGGAGGAACGCTGGCCGTCGCCGGAGGAGATGATTCATGCGCTGCGCGCGCTGAAAAAGCCGGTGCCGGAAGCCGTGCGGAAGCCGGTCATGCCCGTTCCGTCCGCCACCGCGGCAGACGACGAACCGGTCGGTTTGTCCTCCGTGACCGCTCTCGTACCTGTCGCCGTCCCCGCGTCCGGAAAGGCGGAGGACGCCCCGGGCGAGGAGCCGCCGGCCCGGGGTCGCCAAATGCGCCGCAGACAGAGGCAAAAAAGAGCCGGAGCCCGTCCGGCGATGTGGCTTTTGGTCGGCATAGTCTGCGCGGCGCTGCTGCTGGCGTTCGGCATAGGGCTGATTCCGAAAAAAGAAAAGTCCGCGCCGGAGCCCAGCCCCGCGCCTCCGGTGTCCGAGCCGCTCCGCAGCGAATCGGACGCTTCGGGAGGCGACGACACGAACCCCCCGGAACTGCCGACGGTTCCCACACCGGAGGAACCCGAGTCCGAACCTGAATCCGAATCTGCGTCCGAGCCCGAACCGGAGCCCGAACCTGAACCGGAGCCCGAACCTGAACCGGAACCCGAGCCGGAGTCCGAACCTGAACCTGAACCCGAACCCGAACCGGAGCCCGAGCCGGAGCCCGAGCCGGAACCCGAACCGGAGCCTGAACCCGTGCCCGCGCCCAAACCAGAGCCTGAACCCGAGCCGGTCAAGCCGGAGGTCAGCGGGCTATGGCTGTCCAGCGGCAACGAAACCATGGACGTCGGCGACTCGATCTGGCTTACCGCGACCATCGAGCCTGCCGGCGCGGCGAACGACCCGATTCAATGGAGCAGCACCGACGATTCGGTCGCCAGGGTGGACGGGGGGCGCGTGACCGCGCTCGGTGCCGGCACCGCCGTCATCATCGCGTCCGTCGGCGGAAAGACTGCCACATGCTCAATCAGCGTATTTTGACGCAACATTTTGCGGCTTGACAGGATCTTTTTCAATCAGAAAGGACAAAAGAGATGAATATCAGACGGTTGTTTTCAAGAGCGCTGTCTCTTACGCTTATCACGGGCCTGTGCCTGAGCGCTCCGGTTCACGCGAAAGGGGTGGACCGGTCGCTGCTGTCGGTTTCCGGCGGCAGCAGCCATTCCGCCTGTGTCATGCAGTCGGGGAAGGTCTACAGCTGGGGCTCCAACCGCGCTTATCAGCTTGGGCTTCAGGATACGTCCGATGTCGCCGCGCCGGTCGAGGCGGAGGGCATCCATGCGATTTCCGTTGCGTGCGGGTACGACTTCACGGTCGCGCTCGGCTTTGGCGGCACCGTCTATACCTGGGGCTTTCATCAGGACAAAACGCCGAAGAAGGTCAATCTGACCGGCGTAACGAAAATCGACGCGGGTCAGACGGACATTCTGGCGCTGCGGACGGACGGGACGGTTTGGCAGTGGAGCTATGGCGGCGAGCCCAGGCAGGTCGAGGGACTGAGCCGGATTGCCGAAATCTCCGCCGGCGGCGGGTATTGCCTCGCGCTGACGGCGGACGGCTGCGTTTATGCGTGGGGCAGCAACCTGTACGGTCAGCTTGGCGACGGCACGACGACAAGCAGGCAGACGCCGGTCAAGCTGCCGCTGATAAACATTGTGGACATTTCCGCAGGGTTTTCGCATTCTCTGGCGGTCTCCTATGACGGAAAGACCTATGCGTGGGGAAACAACGATTATTGTCAGCTGGGTGACGGCACAAAGGAAAACCACGCCACTCCGACCCTGGTCAAGAAGCTCAGCGGCATCGTTCGCGTTGCGGCGGGCAACGGCTGTTCCATGGCGCTCGACGCCTCGGGCAGGGTTTACATCTGGGGCTACGGCGAGTACGGACAGCTCGGAGACGGGTCCAACACGGTCGCGGCGGGTACTCCGGTCAGCGCCAATCATCTGAGCGACGTCGTGCAGATTGAATGCGGCGTCTATCACTGCATGGCAGTGACGAAAAGCGGCGCCCTTTATCTGTGGGGACGCAACCGTGACGGGCAGGTGTGCGCCGACACAAGCGGCATCTTCACCACGCCGAAAAGGGTCCGGGACGAGCTGGACGTCGACAACACCGACCAGGTCAACGTCTTATCCGGCGCGAGCGACTGGGCAATCCCCGAGCTTTCCGAGCTGTACGGGGAAAACCTTGTGCTTCCGATGCTGTGGAGCCGCTATCAGGCGCGGATTACGCGGGCGGAGTTCGCGGCGCTGCTTGTCAGTGTATATGAAAGCCAGACAAAATCGTCCGTTTACGAGAATAGGACCGCCAAATTTACCGACCTGAAGGGGCACCCTCTGGAAAGCGAGCTGCGCAAGGCGATTTCGTTGGGCCTGATTGACGGAACGGGCGGCGCAAATATCGAGCCGGACAGGCTGCTGACCCGTCAGGAGGGCGCGAAGATTCTCTGCGCCTTTGTCAGCAAGGTGCGGGGTGTGACGATTCCGAACAAGCTGTACAATCTGTCCTTTTACGCGGACGCGGCTTTGATTCAGCCGTGGGCCGCCCCCTATGTTTTCTACACCCACGAGCAGGGGCTTATGAAGGGCGCATTGGATAACACGTTCGACCCGAACGGCGCTATGACACGAGAGCAGGGACTGCTGATTGCGTGGCGCTCGCTTGTCCGATGAGGCAGGTTTCCCATCAGCAAAAAGGGCTCGGACGCCGCCGCGTCGGCGGCGTCCGCTTTGACGGGAGGAGGAGCTTCGTTGAGCGAAAGCAGGATGACCAGCGCGGAGCTGATTCGCTTTTTTGAAAACAGAATCACGGAGCGGGAACAGAAGGGCTTCGCCTCCGGGACGGGGAATCGACCCTATGCCCCCGTCCTTGTGGCGTATCTGGGTGAAGCTGCACGCCGACACGCTGCGCTGAAGCAGGCGGTGTTCCGGCTCTGGCCGCAGTTTTGCGACGAGATCTGCTTCCTTGCGCTTGGCGGGGTCGAAAACAAATATTCACGCCCCGCAGAGGGGGACGAGGGGAACATTGAGCTTGCCGCCGGTCAGGTGTCGGGTGCCATCACCGCCCTCTTCGGCGCGGAGACGCATTTCGAGGACCCCGGCTGTCTGAACGTCTGGTTCGTCATGCAGACCGACGATTTTTCCCACGTCGCGGACTATGACCGCTGGGTTGACCGCATCCGGCAGTTTCGGCGCAAGCTCTGTGATATCGAGGCGCACGCCGTTCTGGTGGTGCTGCTCAACGAGGATTTTGTCGGCCACCACCGTTCCGTCGCGCAGGAGATTCGCAAGCGGCTGGGCGCGTACGCCGCGGGCGACAGCTCCCTGCTTCCGGTCAACAGCGTTTACCTGCTGAGCAATCGCAGAAGCGACAACGTGATTCTCGGCTCCTGGGACGATTGCAGCCACATCATCGCCTCGATTATGGCAGCTTCCAACAGCCGCGACATTCGCGTGGGGCAGGGCGGGAAAAGGCGGGTCTATACCGTCGGTTACACGCGAGAGGAAAAGCCGCTCCACAGCATCGGTCAGGTCGTTGTGCATCGGGTCATCGACGCGCTGACCGACATGATGGGCGCCGACGAACCGCGGATGGATTCCGGCGTGGTCAGCAAGCTGGGAATCACGGAGCAAGGCACGCTGCGGCTGCTCGACGACGCGGCGGACATGATTGACCTGCCCGGGCTTGAGATATTCCCCCGACGGGACAAAAGCAACCGTGACGTGTACGCCCTCTCCGGAGACAGCTTCGACGCGCTGACCATGGGCTCGTGGCGCGCGTATCTGGAGGCGCTTCTGGAAAACGCCCTCCAACGCGCCCGCGGCGACGCCGACACATTGCGCCGCAGATTTGAAAAGGCACTCGAAAGCGCGTTCGGCGTCGGCGAGCTGCTGAGCCTGTACCGGCGCGAGACGTCGATTCGGGAATTGCTTCGCCCCCGCAAGCCGTCTCAAAGCGAAAACGTGCTCTCAGACGCGCGCGCGTATCTGAGATACCGCTTCTCGTCTGACGAGGCGCTTGTCGCGCCCTTTTGGCAGGCAATCAGGTATCTCGGCGTCGAGGCGGAGCAGGCGGCGGCGTTCTGGAGCGAGCTGGTCGAGTCCAAACAGAGCGATTATACCGACGTGGACGACAGCGTGACCGAATTCTACAGCCACGTCTGCCGGCAGTATTTCAACCGGCACAGCGACAGCCTGCGGGAAAAGGCGCGGGAGGCGCACACCTGCTCGGAGCTGCGGAAGCTGGCGCGGGACGTCATCTGCGGCGTGATTGAAAGCGACGGAGTTTTCAGCGCGGGCTATGAGGAGGAGCTGAAAGCCCGCATGAAGTATATCGACAGGGAACCGGGCGTCTGGTCGTACATCCAATCCAGACTGACGGGCGAGAGCGTGAAGGTCTATCTCCGCCCCGCGTCCGCTCTGGATGCGCCGCAGCATTCGATTCTGTTGATGAACACAGAGACGGCCCTGAAGCAGGCGTTGGAACAGACGCTTGCGGACGGCGGCAGCCAGTACGATTACTACAACACCGGCAGCGGCGCGACCGCCGAAGCGCTGGAAATTTACGCCGTATCAGCCGCTCAGCTGGTTTGACGCAGCTGCCGAAAAATCGGCTTTGCTGACCGGCTGCGGCTTGACAGAAACAGGGGGGATACACGATGCTCTATACCTACGCGCCCGGCCGTCCCGACCGCTTCGCCACCAATCTTCTGGCGGACAGGCAGAGGAACCGGCTGACATGGGACAGCTCCGGCGGGCAGGAGGTGCTGATTCTCCAGACGCCGTTCGGATACAACGGCGGCAGCAGCGCCAGAGCGCTGTGCGGCGAGGACGGCAGCATCATCGAGTGTGTCTGCCGGAGGCTGGGTTCCATGACGCCGGAGGCGCAGGCGTATACCGAGGTCTTCCCCGGCGTGTGGGTGCGCTTCGTCACGCCCGCCGAACGCTCCTGGCGCGGCTGTCCCATGCACGGCGGGGCGTGCGTCTACAGCGTCTATGCCTGCGACAGGGACGGCGAACGCTGCGTCGTCTACGCCCCGAAGCGTCAGACGATGATTTCCCCCTTCTGCAACGTCCCGATGGAAATTCACATCGAGGCGGAGGCGGATACCGTGACCAGGAGAGGCCTGTTCTCCAAAACCGAGAGACCGACGGGCTTTTATAAAATCCGTTTTCCCGACAACCTGCTCGACGGGTTTACGGAGAGAACGCTTTGGATGCGCGTCAACGGCGTGGAGCTGCCTGTCACGAGGACCATGGTGGAGACGGGAACCGTGTACGTCAAAACAGACAGCCGCCCGACCTTCCGCTCCGACAACAAGGGTCACAGCATCTGCTGATACTGATTTCAAATCAAAACGATTGATTTGAAATCGCGCGTGCTTCGCACGCTCATGCGATACCTACGCGCCTGCGGCGCTATCAAAATGCTTTTCAAGCATTCTGATCAGGTATCGGTATGAACCGTTACGCCCTTCCCGCAAAAGCAACTGCTTTTTGGGGAAACAGTATGATACAGAAAGAGAGAAAGCGGCATGAGCGTTCCAATCACCTGCCCGTATTGCTTCGCTGAGATGGAGGACGATCGGGTTCTTTTCCGCTCCGACCGTGTCAGCGCACGGGAGCAGGAGATCATCCCCGACGAATTTGACGACCCGGAGGACTTTCAGGCGCGCTATCGCGGCGCCGACAAGGAGGAGCTCCTGAGCCGGTACGCGGAGTGGGCGTTCTTCTCCGAGAGGGACCCGTTCAAGGACCCGAACGACCCGTATGCCAGGTTCTGGAATCAATACGGCGGCGTCACCACGGAGCGGGACAGCTTTGAGGAAAGGCTGGGGTTGCTTCCCTATCATCGCCCTGTGATTGACCCGTCCAACCCGGCGCACCGGCGTTATCTGAAGGAGCAGCCGGACGGGAGCGTTTTTGTCCGCAATCAAGGCGGGATGGTGACGCAGCTCACGCTGAACAGCGGCGAGAGCTGCACCTGCCGCGTTTGCAGATACTGTCACAACCCCCTGCCCGACGGATACGGGAAGAACCCGGTCAAATCCATCGCGCTTGTCGGCGTGACGGGCTCGGGCAAGACGGTGTATCTCTCCCAGCTGCTGAAGAGGATGGGCGACTACGCCGCCAATGTGGGGCTGGATGTGACTGCGGCCTTCAGAAGCGCGGGCGAGTTCCAGCGGGAAAACCGAATCACCGTCGGCAGGAAGCTGCCGTCGCCGACGCCGTTTCAGCAGTTCCAGCAGCCCCTGTTCTATGAGCTGGTCGGCATGAACGAGGACGGCGAGCGCACCACGGACACCCTTGTCCTCTATGACGTGGCGGGCGAGCTGTTTGAGGCGGGCAATGCGACCTATCTGGACAAGTTCGCGCCCTTTATCAAGCACGCGGACGGAATCATCGTGCTCGTTGACCCGATGCAGCTCGAAAGCGTCTCCGGCGCGGGTCAGTTGGGCTGGGAAAACAGTCCCGCCGCCGCGCTGGATGCAATCCAAAGCATTGTGACGGACGACCGCGGCGCGCTTGGTTGCACGAAGCCTGTCGCCGTCTGCCTCTCGCAGATTGACAGGGAGGAGGCGCAGAGGGTTCTGAGCGGCGAGCTCCGGCACATGCTGAACGCCAGGGTCGAGCCGGTAGCGGATGAGCGGGGGCTCCCGAGGCGCGTTTTCAACGCGGAGCAGCATCGTCCCATCGCCGAAAAAATCAAAGAGTTCCTGCTGGAAAACCAGCCGTCCCTTGTCACAAAGCTGGATATGAGCTTTCCCAATCACCAGTATTTCGCGTTCACCTCCCTCGGCTGCGCAGTCGAGGACGGAAAGCCGGTCGGCCCGATCATCCCCAAGCGAATCGAAGAGCCGCTGTACTGGCTGCTCTGCAAGCTGGGCCTTCTGACCTCGAACGAGGAAGCCCGGCCGGACTGCCCGAAATGCAAAACCAACGCATATACCTACCGCCTGCCGCAAGAGGAGCGGGCAAGAAGAATCTTGTTCAAAACGCGCTGCCGGAGCTACGGCTGCCGCCGCTGCGGGAAAACATGGTAAATTACGGTTCGAGAAGGCGCGCTCCGCTTTGTGCAAGATGACAATTCTGACGCGCATGTCGTCAGAGTTTTCCGGACTCCCCGAATGCGGGGTGCTGAGCCGTTAGAAAAAGAACGTCTGACAGGGAGCACCGCTTATGGTTGACAACTGGCTCCAATGCTGCTATACCAACGACAACGGGTGGAGGTCGGCGGCGGTTTCCGACGCGCTCCCGAAGAGCGCGTATGCGTTTTGCACCCGTTTCCAGGCGGTCAACTCCGACATTCCGCCCGACGGCTGGAGGGCGGAGGACGGAACGGCGCTGAGCCTGCTTGAGGTCCACGGAAACGATGCCTATGTCTGTCTCTGCCGCACACAATACGGTCTTACGGACCGCGTGGGAAGACAGAATATGTTTTCCCATGCGTTCCTTCTGCCATGGCGCGCGGCGCTGAGAGACCCGAACGTGTTCCTGACGATTGCGGACGAGAATTTTGCCGTCGATTTGGAGACAGCCGAGGCGCGGCACGCTGGCGTGTACCTCCCCCCGTTCGCGCTGGACGCCGCCCTCAGCGACCTCGGCATGAATCAGGCGTCGTATCTTGCGCTGATTCGCGCGGTCTGCGTCCAGCTTGCGGAGCCCCGGACGCCCGACCCGCTGTATATTGAATCCGACGGGAGCGACCTCCAGATGCGGAAGCTGCTGTACTGCGTCTATGTCGGGCTGCCGTACCACCTGCGCAAGCAGCTTAACGCCGCGTCTGCGGCGACAAGAGCGCCGGAGCGGATGCAGCTCATCTTCTCCGCTGACGCGGCGTCCCGGAAGCGGCACTTCATCCCGCGAAGCGGTCAGGAGAACGTCCTGACGCAGAAGCACCTCGCGCGATTCGAACGCGGCGGCTATCTTGACCACGCGCCTCGCTGCCTGCAGACTGAGCTGGAGAATCCGGGCGCGTTTCTTCGGTTTTTCGACGAGCTGGAGAGCCGCGCGGCGACCCTGGGCGGCGGCAAGAGCGAGCTGAGGTTCCGCGTTGCGTATCGGCTGATGCAGAACGCGGATTACGAAAGCATGACCGGGTCCGAGCTTGAATTGCGGCTGACCGAAGCGCTGCGCGCAAGGCCGCGCGCAAGCGGGGCGCTGAATCAGTACATCGCCGACCTGCTCCGCGTGATGGCAAAGCGCGGCCTGACGCCGCAGGAGCCGGGCGATATCCCGGTTGACGGGCCGAAAGAGAACAACAGCAAATAAGAGCTGACGGATTGAAAGAAAATCAGTCAGCTCTTATTTATTGATGATTCGCGGTATTATACGGATACCTGATCAAAATGCTTGAAAAGCATTTTGATAGCGCCGCAGGCGCGCAGGTATCGCATGAGACGACATGACGCGCTCTGCGCGGCATGCGCGTGCGGAGCACGCGCGATTGCAAATCAATCTTTTTGAGTTGCAATCAGTATTACAGCCGTGCCGAGGTGACCAGCGCGCGGGCGGCGCGATAGTCGGCGGCGGTGAAGACGCCCATGCCCTCCAGTTTGCGGTGCAGCGTTTCCATGTTCTGCGCTACCGGCGTTTCCAGCGCGTACCATGAGAGGTACACGATGTCCGCCCGCAGAAAATCCACCGTGTCCAGCACGGCAAGCTCGCCTGCGGTCATCACACCGGCGGCGCGTGCGCGGGACGCAGCGGTGCTGACGTCGGTCTGCGCGGTGCTGCTGTAGCCGAGCGCACGCAGGATGAACTCAACGAACATCGGTGCGCTGGCGTCCACGTTCGGGGCGAAGCAGTTGTTGCCGACGCCGTTGGTGTAACCCTTTTGCACGGCGTAGGCGACGTAGGGCGCGCCCCAATAGCTTGCGGGAACGTCGTCAAAGGGAGAGACCCCGGTGCAGGCAAGCGCGTCCTCCTCCTCGCCCAGCAGACGGATGAGCATGACCAGCGCCTGAATGCGCGTGGGCGTCAGCTCCAGGTCAAAGCCCTCGCCGTAGCCGGTGGTGCTGCCGCGGAAAAGGTGCAGCGTCCGGAGCGCCGTCGCCATGGCGTTGTAGTCCGGCGTGGCGTTGGAGTAGGAGAAGTGGTATGCGCCGCAGTATTCCACCACCGCCGTGCGGGAGACGACTGTGAACCGCGCCGTCGTGTCCTCTGCCGTCAGATAGCGGTGCTGCGCTGCCAACTCGCCGCCGGAGGGAAGCTCCGTGCCCGCGGTTGCGTCCACCACTGCGCCGGTTTCGTATTGCGCGGAGACGCTGCCGGAAAGCAACAGCACCTGTGAGCCGGTGGGGAGGGTGAGAACGTCCCCGTGCTTGAGCAGCGCCTGCGTCCAGGTGCGTGCGCGTTCCATTGACGCGCCGGCACCGGCTGCGTCCACGCCTGCGCGCCACTGCGCCTCCGCCGCCTCGTAGACCGCCTCGCCCGCCTCGTCCAGCGCCTTCTGTGCCGCATCTTCTGCGGCGGGGGCAAAGACCTCAGTGAGATAGTCCAGGGAAATCAGCGGGTCGTCCGCGTCTCCGCCTGCAGCAAGCGCAAAACCGGCGAGCACTGCGGCGACGAGCAGAAGCACGGCAGGAAACCTGCGGCGGGTCATAGCGAAGGCCTTTCCGGAGCGGGCTCCTTGGCAATGCGATAGCTGAGCGTCAGCAGGCTGTCGGCAAAATGGACGTTTTCGACGAAAATGGACGCATCCACCGTCAGCTCAACGTTTGTGAAGTTCCATAGCCCGCGCACGCCCAGCGCGATGACGTGCTCTGCCAGCTCCTGCGCGGCGGCTTTCGGCACGGTCAGCACCGCAACGGCGGGGTGGTTGGCGGCGCAGTAGCTGTCCAGCTCGCTCATGGAACGGACGACCACGCCGTTCACCTCCGTGCCGATGAGTGCGGGGGAGATGTCAAAGGCGGTGTCAAGCAGAAAACCGCCCTGTGCGAAATCGAAGTTTTGCAGCAGCGCATGCCCCAGGTGGCCCGCGCCAAGGATAATCAGGCGGCGTGGCTCGTCCACGCCGAGAATATGACCGATTTCACTGCGCAGCTCGACGATGTTGTAGCCGTAGCCCTGCTGTCCGAACTCGCCAAAGCAGCTCAGGTCCTGTCGAATCTGCGAGGCGGTCAGCCCCATGCGCCTGCCCAGCGTGCTCGACGAGATGCGCACCACACCGCGGGAGTGCAGCTCGTCCAGATAGCGATAATAGCGGGGGAGACGGCGAATGACTGCGTCGGAAATGTGTTGCTTCTTCATAATGGCAGCTTCTTCCTCTCTGGCGTCCTTTTCACGTATTGTACGGTATCAAGGGAAACTTGTCAACTTTTTTAACAATCTTTTTCCGGCATTTTCTGCTTTACTTCCGCGGGAAACTCTGCTATACTATTGGAGTTGAAGAAAAGTATGCGCCCGTAGCTCAGCTGGATAGAGTGTCAGACTCCGACTCTGAAGGTCGTGCGTTCGAATCGCATCGGGCGTACCAAAGCCTCGTCAAAACCCTGTGTTTTGGCGAGGCTCTGCTCTTTTTCGGCGCGTATGCCGTGGCCTGTGCGTTTTCCGCCGGAGCCCGCTGCGAAGCCGGAGCCCGTTGCGAAAGGGGGTAGAAAAGAAAAAAAGGACTTGACAGCCGCGCGCTGGAAAGCGTATCATTCTATATATCATATCCTGTGATATTGTTTCCTGCCTGTGCTCGTGCGGGAGCACCAAAGCAGACTGTGGATGAATCCGTTCTCAGCCGGGAACAAGGTCCGTCCGGGCTGAACGGTTCCATAAGAAGAGCGGACCGAAACCGCCGGAAAGAGTTTGATGCAATGAAACCGAGAAATATATGGTTGACATATCTTTTGCTGTTCGCCATGCTGCCCGGCATGGTGACCTCCGCGCGCGCGGCGAGCAAGACGACAAAGACGATATACTACAAGGTGGAATACCAGGAAGCAAGCTGGAACGCGGACTATGGCGTCACCTATCAGCTCAGGGCGATTCCGTTTTGCGAGGAGATTGACAGCGAAACCAAAACGCTGGAATACGGCGCGTACTTTGTCCAGCACAATACAGTGAACACGAACCGCATTACGGTCAAGGGCAGCGTGGACCTGATTCTCTGCGACGGTGCGACGCTGGAAGCCAAAGCGGGCATCACGGTTGGCAAGGGCGCCACGCTCAACATCTACGGGCAGACCAAGGGCACCGGCACGCTCATCGTTGACAGCCATGACAGCAAAAGCAAGGACACCGGCGGTCTGAACGTAAGCAACGGCGGCGCGGTGAACATCCACGGCGGTACGGTCATCGGCATCGGCAATACGGGAGGGGCAGCCATCGGCGGTGCGAATGGCAACGGCGGTGTTGTGAATCATTACGGCGGGGTTGCCATCACCGCCGCCAATGTCGACCCCGGAACGCAGACGGAGACGACGCCCTCCGAAACCGGGCGTGACGGCAATACGGCGACGACGCCCGGCGGGCAGACGAGCACAAACGAACCGACCGCGCCTGACGATGCGCCGTCGGAGGAGAAGACCCCGACGGCTGAGTTTGTCAAGTTTCCGGACCTTGACGCAAACGAGTGGTATGCCGACGCGGTGGCCTGGGCGCTGGGCGACGGCGTTATGATTGGCGCGGACACCGGCGAGTTCCTGCCCGACACCACCGCCACCCGCGCAACGGTTGCGCTGATGCTCTGGCGGATGGAGGGCAGCCCTGCCTGCGCCAGTACGGACGCGTTCGACGACGTGGCAAGCACCGATTGGTACAGTATCGCCGTCAACTGGGCGAGTGCAGCAGGCATTGTGCAGGGCTTCGACGGCAGTTTCTACCCGGAGGAAGCCGTGTCGCGCGAGCAGCTTGCCACGATGCTGTATCGCTATGCACAGTATAAAAATGCAGACATCAGCGGGTATGCAGAGCTCGGCGGCTTCGCCGATGTGGAAAGCGTCAGCACCTATGCGGACGCAGCGTTGCACTGGGCTGTGGGCAGCGGCATCCTCAAGGGCAGGGACAACATGCTCCTCTCCCCCTTGAGCGGCGGCACCCGCGCCGAGGTTGCGCACATGCTCCATTGCTTCTGCGATGCTGTCGCCGCCTGATACGGAGTGCGACGACACGCAGTACAACTGAATCACATTTCAGCGTCGCTCCTGTATGCCGGGGCTGATTTCCGCGTTTCAGACAGAACCGAAAACAGAAATCGACATCCGGAGGCAGACTATGGAAAACGAAGAGCGGTTTATTCGCAGCTTGACCTACGCTGACATTTCAAGGGCGCTTTCAAGGGATTTTTTTCGCATTTTCTGCGTCAATACGCTGACGGACGTTTTCGTGGAGTTCGACCCGGACGAGAAGGACGAGAGTCTGGACATCAGCATGCAGGGCAGTGATTTCCGGCGGGTCGTGATGCATCTGGTGGAGCAGGTCTACAGCGAGGACCTGGACAAGGTGCGCACCGCGTTTACAAAGGAGAACCTTTTGCGGGTGCTGGCAGTGGACGACACCTTCTCTCTCAACTACCGCATGATGCTCGGCGGAAAGGCGACCTATGTCCGCCTGAAGGCAACGCGCGTGCGAAGAGAGGACCCCGTTCACATCCTTATTGCGCTGAGCAATACCGATGCGCATATGCAGCGCCTTGCCATCTATGAGCACACGATGCAAAGCAGTCTGACCTATGCGGGCATCGCGGAGGCGCTGGCTGCCGACTACTTCTGCATCTACTATGTCTGCATGGATACGGGCGAGTTCGTGGAGTACAAGGCCAGCGAGGAATACAAGAAGCTCGCCATGCCGGATTGCGGGGACCGGTTTTTCAGCATCTGTCAGAACGAGTTCATCAATATGGTTTGTGAAGAGGACAGAGAGGCGTATTTGCGCGCCTTCGACCGGGAGAATCTGCTCGGGGTCCTCTCCGTGAACCCGTCGTACGCTCTGACGTATCGGATTATGCTCAATGGTCGACCGAGCTACGTCCGTATGAAGGCCTCGCGTATGGCTGCGGAGGACGACCGGCACATCGTGGTCGGACTGAGCAACGTGGATGAAAGCATGCGTCGCAACGAAGAATACCGGAAGATGCGCGTCATCGCCCACAAGGACCCGCTCACCGGCGTGAGGAGCAAGCACGCGTACACGGTGGCGGAGGAGCACGTCAACCGGCTGATTGCAATGGGCGGACAGATTCCGTTTTCCGTCGCCGTCTGCGATGTGAACGGACTCAAGCAAATCAATGACACACTGGGACACAAGGCGGGGGACCGATACATTCAGGATGCCGCCCGCCTGATTTGTGCCACGTTCACGCACAGCCCGGTCTATCGCATCGGCGGGGACGAGTTCGTTGTGCTGCTGCGAGGAGGCGACTACGAGGCGCGCGTCGCACTGCTGGAGCAGTTGAACCGCAGAATCGAAGCGAATCTCGGCACGGAAGGGGTTGTGGTCTCCGTCGGTATGGCGGACTACGTCTACGGAAAGGACACGGCGATGTCCTGCGTGTTTGAGCGCGCCGATGCCCTGATGTATCGGCGCAAAGCACAACTGAAAGCAACGCGCAGTTGAGTGCGTTTGTCGAAGCAAGGTTTTGAGAAGGACCTGAACCCGAACTGGTAACAGCATGGGTTCGGGTCCTTTTTTGCTGCCCTCGGACGGGAGAACAAACGCGCGCTTTTCTGTGCGCCGGTTGCCCGCTGACAGCGATTCCTGCGGACATACCGTCCGGTCCGGCGTAATACTGATTTCAAATCAAAAAGATTGATTTGAAATCGCGCGTGCTCCGCACGCTCATGCCGCGCAAAGCGCGTCATGTCGTCTCATACGATACCTACGCGCCTGCGGCGCTATCAAAATGCTTTTCAAGCATTTTGATC